>NZ_CP088245.1:4880000-5138672 GCF_021117275.1 Metabacillus sp. B2-18 | reverse complement strand
TTGCGTTTTGTCCCTCCTTTACGATGCATCCCTAACCGTACTGTACAAGCTTTGTACAAGGTGCGAATATTCATGTATAAACATACAGATGCAAAAGAATGTGAATAAATATATAATATAGTAGAAAAACATCTTTTCGACAAAACTAATGTGATGTGGACAACAATTTACACAAGCTGTTTATAATCTTTCCACATGTTATCCACAGTCTGTGGATATATTGATTTTTAAAATAGATTATTAAGAGTGAAAACACAAATATAATATCAGAATAAATCTAGATATGCAACGGTTTTTACAAACTTATCCACATAATTAATCATTTGTTGAAGGAAATTGTCCACAATGGACTAACTTGTGAAAAAGTTGTCGATAACGTATGTGGATAGTGGAGAATTCTGTCGAAAATTTATCCACAGGCTATGGACCTTAAACAATTGTTGATGTCTAGCTGTTGATTTTGGTTGGAGGTAAGCTGTTCTAAAAAGGATATGAGATCTTGAAGCGGAGAGTGGATTTCAAAAAAGAATTAATAGAGGATAATAAATAAATGTAAAATAGATGATGAAAAGAAAATAAACTTAATAAAAAAACGGATGATGGTTGACAATTCATAGGGTAGGTAACTATAATTAGTAAGACTGTCTTTAACTGTTATTCCTCAGGGAGGTGTCATATATGAAACGTACTTATCAACCAAACAAACGTAAACGTAGTAAAGTTCATGGTTTCCGTAGCCGTATGAGCACTGCTAATGGACGTAAAGTTCTTGCTCGCCGTCGTCGCAGAGGAAGAAAAGTATTATCAGCGTAGGCCACTGAAAAATCAGTGGTCTTTTTTTGCAGATGAATGAATAAAACGATTTATTCAGGAAATGGGGAAGAAGAGTGCTAGATCATTTCTTGTTTAAATTCGTTTTATTTCAGATATAATGATGGTGATTATTCTGTTAGCCTATTAACAGAACAAACCGGAGTGAAATAGATGAGAAGGAAATATAGAATAAAGAAGAATAAAGATTTTCAAGTAGTTTTCAAGAGAGGGAAATCTTTTGCCAATAGACAATTTGTTTTGTATATCATGCAAAAGCCTGAAGAGAAAGAGTTCCGAATTGGACTATCTGTAAGCAAAAAAATAGGAAATGCTGTAACAAGAAATAAAGTTAAGCGGTTAATTCGACAAGTGTTTACAGAAGAAAAACATCGAATTGCTTCTGGTAAGGAATTTATTATTATTGCTAGAAAGCCTGCAGCTGAAATGAATTATCATGAAGTAAAAGGAAGTTTGCAACATTTATTTCGAAAAGCAAAAATCTATCAGCCAAAGAAGATGTAGAATATTGTTGAAATTATACTACCGAAAACTTTACTAAGAAAAACAATTCTATTTATAAAAGTGTTAAGATATTAACGATGTGGAACTTTTTCTATCTTTTAACGTACGTACATGAATAGTATCTATTATCGGTTAGGAGGAAAAAAGGTTTGAAGAGGCGCATACTTTTAATAGCAGGGTTAATTAGTGTTTTGACCCTTTTGACAGGATGTACGGAGGTTAATACTCCAATTACATCTGAAAGTGAAGGATTTTGGAATTCGTATATCGTATATCCTTTATCACAACTTATTACATATTTTGCTGAATTAACAGGCGATAATTATGGGATTGCCATTGTAATTGTTACAATTATTATTCGATTAGCAATATTACCGCTAATGATTAAACAAATGAAAAGTTCTAAAGCAATGCAAGCAATTCAACCGGAAATGCAGAAGTTGAGAGAAAAGTACAGCTCAAAAGATCAACAAACACAACAAAAACTTCAACAGGAAACAATGGCTTTATTCCAGAAACATGGTGTTAATCCTCTTGCAGGTTGTTTCCCGTTAATCGTTCAGATGCCAATTTTGATTGGTTTCTATCATGCGATTATGAGAACAACGGAAATCGCTGAGCATAATTTTTTATGGTTTGACTTGGGTGAAAGAGATCCATTCTTTATCCTGCCGTTGGTTGCTGGTTTAACAACATTTATTCAACAAAAAATGATGATGGCTGGTACAGCAAATCAAAATCCCCAAATGGCTATGATGCTTTATATTATGCCTATTATGATTATTGTTTTTGCAATTAGCTTCCCTGCAGCTCTTTCTTTATATTGGGTAGTAGGTAACTTATTCATGATCATTCAAACATACTTCATAAAAGGTCCTGAGCTTAAGGAGCAAAAAGAAGCTTCTAATAGTGGAGGAAAGAAGAAGTGAGAGAAGTAACTGCTGGTGGACTTACTGTCAATGAAGCAGTCGAGGAAGCATTAAAGCAATTACAGGCAAAACGAGAAGAAGTTGAAATCACAATTCTCGAAGAAGGAAAAAAGGGATTTTTAGGTATTGGAAAAAAACCTGCTAGAGTGAAGGTCAAAATTGTACACGAGCCAGTTAAGTATGCAAAAGAATTTTTAGCTAATGTAGTTCAGAAAATGGGGATCGATGCAGAGATTTTAGTGAAACAGACTGGTAAAATTGTGAACATGCAATTATCAGGTGAGAAAATGGCTGTTCTTATCGGAAAAAGAGGACAAACGTTAAACTCCCTTCAGTATTTAACACAATTAGCTGCAAATCGATATTCTAATTCTTATCTACAAATTATCATTGATGCTGAAAATTATCGTGCAAAAAGAAAAGAAACGCTTAAGCAATTAGCTGGAAAACTAGCACAGCAGGCAATTCGTACATCCAAAAATGTTCCATTAGAACCAATGCCTTCATATGAAAGAAAAATCATACATGCTGCATTAGCAGAATTTAAAGATATAAAAACTTTTTCAGTTGGAGAAGAACCAAATCGTCATCTGGTTATTTCTCCAAAATCTAAGAGAATGGCTCGTTGAGTCATTCTCTTTTTTTTTGCTTTTTTTCTGTAGCAAGACAAAGAAATGTTTATATTATCGACAGCCTTCTACAAATATCGGGTGGTGCCAGTGCACTTCATAAAATATTTCAAATTCATCAAATATTGTTATTAACATGTGGATAAGTTAAAATAGAGAAAGGTATGAAGAGAGTGGATAAATAATTGTGGACAAAATGAGGTAATTTCGCTTTCTAAAGAAAACGAAATGTGCTATCTTTAAAAAATTGGTCGCATTTTAAGAGGAAGAAATTTTACATAAATGAAGAGAGAGGTGGTCGTAGCGATGGAGTTAGATACAATCGCAGCGATATCGACACCTTTAGGAGAGGGAGCTATTGCCATTGTCCGGTTAAGTGGTGAGGAAGCAATAGAAATTGCTGATCGACTGTTTAAAGCTCCTTCGAATAAAAGGTTAACAAATGTTGACTCCCATACGATCCATTACGGACATATAGTAGACCCAAAAACTGGTCAAGTTGTAGAAGAGGTAATGTTGTCTTTAATGAGGGGACCAAAGACATTTACGAGAGAAGATATAGTAGAAATAAACTGTCACGGTGGAATTGTGACAGTGAACCGGGTACTTCAGTTAGTCATTCAACATGGTGCAAGACTAGCAGAACCAGGAGAGTTTACAAAGAGAGCCTTTTTGAATGGTCGGATTGATTTGTCTCAAGCTGAGGCTGTAATGGACTTAATACGAGCAAAAACGGATCGGGCAATGAATGTGGCTTTAGGGCAAATGGAAGGAAAACTGTCAAAGCTTGTTCAGAAGCTAAGACAGGAGATTCTAGAAACACTAGCACATGTTGAAGTCAATATTGATTATCCTGAATATGATGATGTTGAGGAAATGACTCATCAAATGCTTGTTGAAAAAGCTACATTTGTAAAAAATGAAATCAGTAAGTTATTGAAAACATCACAGCAAGGGAAGATTCTTAGAGAAGGCTTGTCTACTGTTATAATTGGACGACCAAACGTTGGGAAGTCATCTTTATTAAACAGCCTTGTTCATGAAAATAAAGCAATTGTTACAGATATCCCTGGAACAACAAGAGATGTTATAGAAGAATACGTCAATGTAAGAGGTGTTCCTTTACGATTAGTTGATACAGCTGGAATACGTGAAACAGAAGATATTGTAGAACGTATTGGTGTTGAACGTTCGAGAAAAGTACTTAAAGAAGCGGATCTTATTTTACTAGTTCTAAATTACAACGAAGAACTTTCTCAAGAAGATGTTCAGCTTTTTGAAGCCGTAAAAGGAATGGATATTATCGTTATTGTTAATAAAACGGACTTGGATCAAAAAATTGATCTTCAAAAGGTGAAGGAGCAAGCAGCGGGAAGACCAGTTGTTACAACATCACTATTAGAAGAACAGGGAATAGATGCATTGGAAGAAGCGATAAGTGCATTATTCTTTGAAGGAAATGTCCAAAGCGGAGACTTAACATATGTTTCAAACTCAAGACATATTGCCCTATTAACAGCTGCCGAAACTTCTATTAATGATGCATTAATAGGTATAGAAGCAGGAGTTCCAATTGATATTGTACAAATAGATTTAACCCGTTGTTGGGAACAGCTTGGGGAAATAATTGGAGATGCAGTTCACGAAAGCTTAATTGATCAACTGTTTTCTCAGTTCTGTTTAGGGAAATAAATTAGATATTTTTAAATAAAGGAGGTTCCTCTATGACGTATCATGCAGGAGATTATGATGTCATTGTTGTAGGAGCTGGACATGCAGGGTGTGAATCAGCACTTGCATCAGCAAGAATGGGAGCAAAAACTCTCGTCATTACCATTAATCTGGATATGGTTGCATTTATGCCATGTAATCCATCTGTTGGTGGACCAGCAAAAGGGATTGTTGTTCGTGAAATTGATGCTTTAGGCGGAGAAATGGGGAAAAACATCGACAAAACCCATATCCAAATGAGAATGCTAAACACTGGAAAAGGCCCAGCTGTTCGAGCGCTTCGTGCACAAGCAGATAAGTTTTCATATCAACATGAAATGAAAAAAACGATGGAAAATGAACGTAACCTTACACTGCTACAAGGAATGGTTGATCGGTTAATCGTTGAAGACGGTGTTTGTAAAGGTGTGGTTACTCAAACTGGAGCTGAATATTCTGCGAAAGCAGTTGTAATAACAACAGGTACTTTTTTGCGAGGAGAAATTATTCTAGGAGAATTAAAATACTCAAGTGGACCAAACAATCAGCAGCCTTCAATTAAGCTATCAGAGCATTTACAAGAATTGGGCTTTGATTTAGTTCGTTTCAAAACAGGAACACCTCCACGAGTAAATAGTCATTCGATTGACTATAGCAAAACAGAAATTCAACCCGGAGATGAAGTGCCACGTGCATTTTCTTATGAAACAACAAAATACATTACAGATCAGCTACCTTGCTGGTTAACGTATACGAGCGGAGAAACTCATAAAATTATTGATGATAATTTACATCGTTCTCCTATGTATTCGGGAATGATTAAAGGCACAGGACCTCGTTATTGTCCATCTATTGAGGATAAAGTTGTTCGCTTCAATGATAAGCCGCGTCATCAAATCTTCTTAGAGCCAGAAGGTAGAAATACACAAGAAGTATATGTGCAGGGGCTATCAACAAGTTTACCAGAAGATGTTCAACAGCAAATTTTGAAAACAATTCCTGGACTTGAAAAGGTTCAAATGATGAGAGCGGGATATGCAATTGAATACGATGCCATTGTCCCAACTCAATTATGGCCAACTTTAGAAACGAAAAAGATTACTTCTCTATATACAGCAGGACAAATTAATGGAACTTCCGGTTATGAAGAAGCTGCCGGTCAAGGATTAATGGCAGGAATTAATGCTGCACAAAAGGCTCTTGAAAAAGAAGAAGTGATTTTAAGTCGCTCGGATGCTTATATAGGTGTACTCATTGATGATCTTGTAACAAAAGGTACAAGTGAACCATATCGCTTACTAACATCAAGAGCAGAATATCGATTACTACTAAGACATGATAATGCCGATTTGCGCTTAACCGAAACAGGAAAGAAAATCGGATTAATTTCTGATGAACGTTTTGAAAAATTCAAAACTAAGAAGCAAGCAATTGAAGAAGAGAAACAACGCTTATCATCTGTCATCATTAAGCCGAATCAAGAAACACAAAAACTTATTCTTTCTGTCGGCGGTAGTGAGCTTAAAGATGGCATAAAAGCAGCTGATTTATTAAAACGACCAGAAATGAACTATGAGCATATCGCTCAGCTTGTACCATCAGAAACAGAAGTGGATTCAGATGTTGCAGAACAGGTAGAAATACAAATCAAATATGAGGGGTATATTGAAAAATCCTTACAACAAGTTGAAAAGCTTAAGAAAATGGAAAACAAAAAAATCCCCGAAAATATTGATTATGATGATATTAATGGCTTAGCTTCAGAAGCACGTCAAAAGCTTAAGGAAGTTAGACCATTATCAGTTGCACAAGCTTCACGTATTTCTGGAGTAAACCCAGCTGATATTTCAATATTATTGGTATACCTAGAACAAGGTAGAATTGCCAGAGTTTCAAATCAATAATTACTGTTATAAAACCAATCTTTAACAGAAAGGTTATGAATATGGATACAGCATTATTTCAATCAAGCTTGGCTGAGAAGGGGATTTCTCTTTCTCAGCAGCAGATGGACCAATTTGAGTTATATTTTAAGCTCTTAGTAGAGTGGAATGAAAAAATGAATTTAACGTCAATTACAGACAAAAATGACGTATATTTAAAACATTTTTATGATTCTATATCTGCAGCATTTTATTTTGATTTCTCTAAGCCACTAAGTATATGTGATGTAGGTGCAGGAGCTGGATTTCCAAGTATTCCTTTAAACATTTGTTTTCCTCATTTAAAGGTATCAATTGTTGACTCTTTACAAAAAAGAATTACTTTTTTATCGCATTTATCAAAAGAATTAGGATTAAATTCAGTGCAATTATTTCATGATCGAGCTGAAACGTTTGGTCAAAATAAACAGGTTCGGGAAACTTATGATGTTGTCACAGCCAGGGCTGTTGCAAGGCTATCTGTTCTAAGCGAATTATGTATTCCTTTAGCAAAAAAGGATGGATACTTCATTGCTATGAAAGGGGCAGCAGCACAGGAAGAACTTGAGGCCGGTAAAAAGGCCGTTACCGTATTAGGTGGTAAAGTGCAAGAAATTCACTCATTTGAACTGCCTTTAGAGGAAAGTGAGAGAACAATCTTAATTATTGAAAAAGAAAAAAGCACTCCTAAAAAATATCCTCGAAAGCCTGGAACGCCAAATAAACTTCCAATCGAGTAGATGTTTCATGTGAAACATTTACTCGAACTTTTGAGTATTTTGCAGGAAATAATGTAAGAGAAATAGAATATTTAAATTGGTAGTTTTAAAAGGTGGTGTAGGCTCATGAAGCATCCATTTTCTCGCTTTTTCGGTTTGGGAGAAAAAGAACAAGCACAAGCTAATCAAATCGTAGTAGAGGAAGTTGAACAAGAAGACACAGCAGAAGAAATAAGGGAAGAGGTTAAAAAGATTCCAATTAAGGATATTACTCCTAACCGCTTCCAGCCACGTACCGTTTTTTCAAATGAAAAGATTGAAGAATTAGCCCTAACAATTCGTACTCATGGAATTATTCAGCCTATTGTTGTTCGAGAAATAGGTGGTAAATTTGAGTTGATTGCAGGTGAAAGACGCTGGCGTGCTGTACAGACTTTAGGTTGGGAAGAGATACCTGCAATTGTAAAGGATTTCAACGATACTGAAACAGCTAGTGTTGCTTTAATAGAAAACCTTCAAAGGGAAGAGTTATCTTCAATAGAGGAAGCAGTTGCTTATGCTAAGTTACTAGAATTACATGACTTAACTCAAGAAGCATTAGCCCAAAGACTTGGTAAAGGTCAATCAACTATAGCAAATAAGCTGCGTTTGTTAAAGCTTCCTGAAGAAGTCCAGGAGGCATTACTTCAAAAAGCAATCACTGAACGTCATGCACGTGCACTAATTCCATTAAAAGATCAACAGCTACAAATTACACTGTTAGAGGAAATTGTTGAAAAACAATTGAATGTTAAGCAAACAGAAGATAGGGTAGTCAAGCTACTTGAAAAAAATAATGCAAAACCAAAACCAAAGCGTAAAGCATTTAGTAGAGATACAAGAATTGCTATGAATACAATTCGTCAATCCCTAACAATGGTAGCTGACAGTGGCGTAAAATTAAATACGGAAGAAGAAGAATTTGATGAGTATATCCAATTCACAATTAAAATTCCAAAATAATATTGAATAATAACTATTTTAATAAACTATTATCTATTCCACATATGGCTGTTAGGTACTGGCTTTTTGTCAGGCCTTTTTTCTTTGTACTAGATTCGACAAAAGAAGTGTTAACCATTGTGGAATGATTATCTAGCAATGAACACAATATTATGGTAATAACATCCTCACTTATCCAATTCTCCTAGGAAGATATCTCTTTATAATGATAAAAATGAATTTTAATTAGTAGAATTTACTATTTTGCATAAATACAAAAAAATTCAAACCCTTCATCCAATTTTCATGATAAAATAAAAAAATGATTGAAAGTAACTATTTGTAGAATGTTGTAAAATAAAAGAAAGAAATCTATTCATCTAGTAGCTACCTTCAGGAACAGCTAGATGGGTTCACTTTTATGCTTTTTTCTTTACTGTAAAATTTTAACAATTAGAAGATGAAAGTAGGTGACATCGTGGGGAAAATTATTGCGATTGCAAACCAAAAAGGTGGTGTTGGAAAAACAACCACATCCGTAAATTTAGGAGCTTGCTTAGCATACATTGGGAAACGAGTTCTTCTCGTCGATGTTGACCCACAAGGTAATGCAACGAGCGGGATTGGCATTGAAAAAGCTGATGTTGCCCATTGTATTTATGATATTTTAGTAGATGATGTAGATGCAAAGGACGTTATAAAATCTACAGCCGTAGAAAATCTTGATATTATTCCAGCCACGATACAGTTAGCTGGGGCTGAAATAGAACTTGTACCAACAATTTCCAGAGAAGTTAGACTCAAAAGGGCACTTGAAGCTGTAAAAGATCAGTATGATTATATGGTGATTGACTGTCCACCATCATTAGGATTGCTCACCATTAATGCCCTAACAGCATCAGATGCCGTGTTAATACCGGTACAATGTGAATATTACGCTCTTGAGGGATTAAGCCAATTATTAAATACTGTCCGACTTGTACAAAAGCATTTAAACACTGATCTTACAATAGAAGGTGTTTTATTAACAATGCTAGATGCAAGAACAAATCTAGGTATTCAAGTAATTGATGAAGTGAAAAAATATTTTCAGGACAAGGTTTATAAAACAATCATTCCAAGAAATATTCGCTTAAGCGAGGCACCAAGTCACGGACAACCAATTATCATTTATGATCCAAGATCTAGAGGAGCAGAAGTTTATTTAGATTTGGCAAAGGAAGTGGTTGTAAATGGCTAGAGGTTTAGGAAAAGGTATTAATGCTCTCTTCACTAACATGGAGGTCGAAAAGGAAGAATCTATTCAAGAAATCAACATAAATGAGATACGCCCAAATCCTTATCAACCACGTAAAGTATTTGAAGAAGATGCGATTAATGAATTAAAAGAATCCATTTTACAGCATGGTGTCCTGCAACCAATTATAGTGAGGAAAAGTATTAAAGGCTTTGAAATTGTTGTTGGGGAAAGAAGATTTCGTGCAGCAAAAGCGGCAGAGCTAACAGTTATTCCTGCTGTTGTAAGAGAGTTATCAGAGCAACAAATGATGGAGCTCGCGCTTTTAGAAAATTTACAACGTGAAGATTTAAGTCCAATTGAAGAAGCCCTAGCATATCAAAAGCTAATGGAGCATTTAGACCTAACTCAAGAAGCATTAGCAAAAAGGTTAGGAAAAAGCAGACCACATATTGCTAACCATGTTAGACTTCTAACATTGCCAGATCAAATTCAGCAATTAATAGCTGAAGGTAAATTATCTATGGGGCATGGTCGAACTTTACTTGGATTAAAAAACAAAGAAAAATTAAATGCACTAGTTGAAAAAATTATTCGAGAACATTTAAATGTTCGTCAACTAGAGCAGCTTATCCAACAGTTAAATAGTAATGTTTCACGTGAAACGAAAAAGAAAAAGCCTGAAAAAGATGTATTTATAAAAGAAAGAGAATCATTTTTACAGGAGTATTTCGGAACGTCTGTTACAATTAAAAAGCAGAAGAAAAAAGGAAAGATTGAAATAGAATTCTTTTCCCAAGATGATTTAGATCGTATTTTAGAATTGTTAGAACAACAGCAACAATAAACAGGTTTCCTTTAGAGCTGGCTTAGTAGTCAGTCTTTTTCTTTGCACTTTTTTCTTTGAATTAATTAATATGTATCTATGTTTATAAAGAGGGGATTTAGCAGGTATGGTTTTATTTGGAAGCATTGTGAATGCACTAGCTATTATTGTAGGAACCCTTATTGGTCTTTTACTAAGAAGAATTCCTGAACAAATGAAAGAAACAGTAATGATGGCCATAGGTCTTTCTGTAGTTGTACTGGGAATTAGCATGGCCTTAAAAAGCGAGGATTTCTTCATTGTTATTGTTAGCCTTGTGCTTGGAACTGTTATAGGAGAGTGGTTAAGGATTGAAAATCACCTCCAGTCAGTAGGAAATATGTTGGAAAGAAAGTTAGGGAAATCAGAAACGGGTAATATAGCACAAGGTTTTGTTACTGCTACATTAATCTTTCTTGTAGGTGCAATGGCAATCATTGGTGCATTAGACAGTGGTTTACGTCAAGACCATGCTGTTTTATTAACAAAGTCAATGATCGATGGATTCACAAGTATGATTTTGGCCAGTACTCTTGGAATAGGCGTATTGTTTTCCTCTATACCAGTATTTCTTTATCAAGGAGGAATTGCTCTTTTTGCAAATGTTATTCATCAGTTTTTATCAGATGAGTTATTAGAAAGATTAATAGCTGAACTGACTTCTATAGGTGGGGTTATGATCATAGCTATAGGAATTAATATTCTAGGCTTAAAACAAATAAGAGTAGCAAACCTACTACCAGGTATTTTAGTTATTACTGCTATTGTTCTAGTCCAGCATCATTTTTAAAAGGAAATACTTAATACACTGCATGAGATATGCAGTGTATTTCTGTTTGTAAGAAGAAAGTTTTAATTAATTGCAGAATCCTCACTTGCCAACCATTTTCTTCTAACATAAATTCTCTTTTCTAGATAATTCTTTTCTGCTTCAATGATTCCATTAGAAATAATGTCCGCCATACTCATTACTAAGTGAAGGCGTGTATTTTGTAGCACGAGGAACTCCATATATCCACTTATGTTAACAATACCGGTGATATGCATATCACCTACTGCTGGTAATTCTTTGTTTACACCTGCTCCAGGTTTTATTGATCCTTTTGCAATTTCCATGAATCCAACACTTTTCATTCTTCCTAAACAAGCATCAATCGCAATAATAAATGGATTTCGGTGGTTTTTATTGATGGTTTCAAGCGATTCTTTTAGATTTACAGCGTGTACTGGATCTTTAAGAGTTCCATAGACATGGAAATGGGACAATTCTTTATTTAAGGACGTACCAATTAGTGGACCTAAGCTATCACCTGTTGATCGGTCTGTTCCAATACAAACAAAAACAATTGGCTTGAAATAAAGTTTTGGCAAATGATCTAAAAGGGTGGTTGAAACTAGCTGTGTAGCGTCCTGATCCTCATAATGAATACGTTCTTGATTTTTATCTGAATGAAAAAGACCTGATTTAAGATTCATAGAATTCACTCCCACGTCATAGTAGTAACAGTATACGGAGAAATGTTCAATTCTATACATGCTCGTTGTAAATAGGACAGCCTTAAGAGGTGAGAAAAATGAATTCAGGTTTTAAATGGATGTTTTTGATTTTAGGAACAATTATTGGAGCAGGATATGCATCAGGAAGAGAACTCTGGCAGTTTTTCGGCTTTGAGAGCGGACTAGCTATCGTCATCTTTACGGTTATCTTTATCATAGCTGTCTATGTGATTATGAAAATCAGTTACGAAGCTCAGTCTGATCACTTTTTCCCAATCTTAGAAAGATTAGTTGGTAAAAAACTTTCTTATGTGTATGATTTTTTGATTGTGTTGTATTTATTTACAACAACAATCGTTATGATTGCTGGAGGAGGAGCAACGCTTGAAGCCTTTTCCATTCCATATTGGGCAGGTATTACGCTTTTTTCAGTATTACTAGTATTGTTGTTTGTAGGCAGTTCAAATGGAATCATTAAGCTGAACTCAATCATTATTCCCATGCTTGTCTTTGGACTGTTTTATGCATTATTATCATTTAATATTTCCCATCATCATTCATGGGTATTAGATTTAAATGAACAGTATAATTGGCCAGCAGCATTTACATTTACAGCTTTAAATATTTTGCCATTGATTGCAGTTTTATCTGCAGTTGGAAAAGAAATTAAAAGTCTTAAGGAAGCGAAAGTAGCCAGTATTGGAAGTGGAGTTATATTAGGAACAATCTCATTTGTTTATAATGAAACACTCATTCAAATGGCTGATTATTTAACAGAATATGAAATTCCGCTCTTTGCTGTATTAAAAGGATCACCATTTGGATTTTTCCTTTTTATGTCTGTGATGTTATGGCTGGCAATTTATACAACAGCTGTATCGGGAATTTTTGGACTTGCCTCGCGATTTAAGCAAATATTAAAGGTTCCATTTTGGCTAATAGCATTAATTCTCGTTTTAGCCATGCTGCCTTTCACTCGTTTTGGTTTTGCAAATCTAGTGGGCATCCTATATCCTTTATATGGACTAATTAATCTTTATTTACTCGTTACCATTCTGCTTTATCCAATCTTAAATCGTTATAGAACAAAATGATATTATGGCTGACTCCTTAAAGATAAAAATTTGAGTAGAGTCAGCCTTTCGTATGTGTAGGAGAGGTATAAAGTTCGGGATGTATCCCGAATTTCAAAAGAATAAACGTAATATATAATGAAGTTTTCCAAAAGATATTTCTTTTGGAATAGAGTATAATGGCTATGAAAATAGTAGTTGCTCTTTTATAATAAATTGTTACTTAGTAAAGGGTGAACGTATTGAAAATTTTACAAGATATGTGGAACGATGCAGTAAATTATTTAACGAATGCTGATTTATGGATTACAATTGGAAAAGGATTTTTACAAATTTTATTAATCTTGATTGTCTCAACCATCTTTATACGAATTGGTAAATTAGCCATTACAAAGGTGTTTTTATTCCGTGGGAAATCACCAATTAGAATTTCTGAGAGAAGAGAAAATACTCTTTCAAAGTTACTAGAAAATATCCTCACTTACGTTATTTACTTTATTGCGATCATTATGGTGCTTGAAACATTTGGTCTTAATGTAGGTGCGTTGCTTGCAGGGGCCGGTATTGTTGGATTGGCAGTGGGGTTTGGTGCTCAAAGCTTAGTAAAAGATATTATTACAGGCTTTTTTATTATTTTTGAAGATCAATTCTCTGTTGGTGATTTTATCCGTATTTCAACTTTTGAAGGAACAGTTGAAGAAATTGGACTTCGTACAACAAAAATAAAGAGTTGGACAGGCGAAATTCATATATTACCAAATGGAAGCATTATAGAGGTAACAAACTTCTCTATAAATAATAGTATTGCCGTTGTAGATATTAGTATTGCTTATGAAAGTGATATCCCAGAAGCGGAGCGAGTCATTCAAGAGCTCTTATTAGAAGTTCCTGATAAATATGAAGATATAGTTGCTCCACCTGAATTATTAGGTGTTCAAATGCTTGGTGCTTCAGAGGTTGTTCTTCGTGTAACATGTGAAGTTGAACCAATGCGTCACTTCCATATTGGAAGAATGTTAAGAAAAGACATTAAAATGAGGTTAGATGAAAAAGGTATCGAAATTCCTTATCCACGTGTTGTGATGTATAACAGAAAAGATGAAGTGAGTTAAGAAATGGAGGTAGAACCTTATGGAAAAAGATTTTGCTTTAAATGATGTTGTTGAAATGAAAAAACAGCACCCTTGTGGTACAAATGAGTGGAAAATCATTAGAATGGGAATGGACATTAGAATTAAATGCTTAGGTTGTGACCATAGTGTTATGATCCCACGTCGAGAGTTTTCAAGAAAACTAAAGAAAATTCTCATAAAACATGAGGAGTCTGCTGAGTAGATCGAGGGGAAATGAATATGAAGCAAGTATTTAAATCATCTTGTCCTTTGAACTGCTGGGATAGCTGCGGGTTTGAGGTTACAGTAGAGGATGGCAAGGTCATTAAGGTTGAAGGAGACAAAGATCATCCAATTACCAAAGGCAAGATATGTGGAAGAGGAAGAATGCTTGAGACGAAAACTAATTCTAAAGAACGCTTAACAGTTCCTCTAAAAAAAGTGAACGGTGTATTTCAAGAGATTTCATGGAAACAAGCACTTGATGAAATTGCTGAAAAGATGAAGGAACTAAAACAAAATTTCGGTCCTGCTTCTGTTTTACACAGTCATGATTATGCGAATAATGGATTGTTAAAAAATCTTGATAAACGTTTTTTTAACAGTTTTGGCGGAGCGACTTCTTTAGTAGGAAGTATTTGCTGGGGATCTGGAATTGAAGCACAAATTTGGGATTTCGGAAGTTCCGACAGCCATGCACCAGATGATATTTTTCATAGTAAACATATCGTTATTTGGGGTAGAAATGTTGCTAGAACAAATATGCATTTGTTTCAACAGTTGCAAGATGCGAAAAAGCGTGGCAGTACAATTACTGTAATTGATCCAATTTATAACGCAACAGCAAAAATTTCTGACCACTATATTTCTATTAAGCCAGGAATGGATGGATTAGTTGCAATTGGAGTTATGAAATATTTAATTAGTGAAAATAAACAAGATGCAGAGTTTATTAAGAATTATACAGTTGGTTATGAAGATCTAATTTTACTATTAAATCATTTTACTTTAGAGGGAATTTTGGAACAAGCTGAAATCTCCTTTGATGATATAAAATATATTGCTGAATTATATGTGAATGGACCTACTACAACTTATTTAGGTCTAGGAATGCAAAGGTATTCTAATGGTGGAAATACAATTAGGTTAATTGACGCACTAGTTGCAATCAGTGGGAATGTCGGTATACCAGGTGGTGGAGCCAATTTTGGAAATATCCAGGTTGGTAAAAACTTTAATATGCAGGCTTTAACATTACCTGAAAAGGCTACATCAACTAGAACATTTTCAATGATGAAACAGGCAGATGGCGTATTAGAAGCAATGGATCCTGAGATAAAAATGATCATTGTAACCTGCGGAAATCCGTTAGTACAAGTCCCTGACTCCAACAAAATAATAAGAGCTTTTCAATCCGTTGATACAGTTGTTGTCATTGATCATTTTTTAACAGATACAGCTGAATTAGCCGACTATGTGTTACCAACAACAACAGTCTTTGAGGAAGAAGATATTTATTATGCATCCATGTATCACCACTATGTAAACTATGGAGAAAAGCTAGTTGAACCTCCAGGTGAAGCAAAGTCAGATTTATGGATATGGACAGAATTAGCGGAAAGACTTGGGTTTGGAGAAGAATTTTCTTATACACGAGGAGAATATTTAGAAATGGCAACAGCCCATTTATGTGATAAAGGAATAACGCTTGATCGATTAAAAGAAGAAAAACGTGTTCCATTGCCTGTGAACCATGTTCCTTGGGAAACAAAGAAGTTTTCAACTCCAAGTGGTAAATTTGAATTTACATCTGAGCTAGGGTTTAACAAAGGATTAGAAGGAAAACCACAATATATTTATCCAAAGGAATCAACGATTTCAAACCCTAGATTAGCTGAAAAATATCCGTACCAGCTTTTATCGATTCATCCATTACGATCCAATCATTCTCAGCATTATGTTCTTATAGAAGGAATGCAAACTGTTAAAATAGAAGTTTCAGAAGATATTGCAAAAGAAAAACAATTAGTAGATGGAGATAAAGTAACCATTTTTAATGATCGTGGAAAGCTGACTGGTGATGTGAAAATACTGAAGAAAGCACATGCCAATACAATTAATGTTGATGAAGGCCAGTGGCATAAATTTGGTGGTTCAGTTAATCTGCTAACACCAGATGATGTTTCAGATAATGGACAGGGAAGTACTTTATATGATTGCTTAGTTAATATAAAAAAAGTAGACTAATTTTCAAGAGCTGAGATGAGCTCTTTTTTTCTTTCATTATTTGGAATGTGTTAACAATATTACTAGACTTGCTTGTATTTTATTTAGTTACTAACTATAATTGTTGAAGATTGAATGAAAACGGACAATCTTTTGTTTATAAATAGAGGAGTGGGAAAAATGGCATTAACTGCTGGAATTGTAGGCCTTCCTAACGTAGGGAAATCTACTTTATTTAACGCAATTACACAAGCTGGTGCTGAATCAGCAAACTATCCATTCTGTACAATAGATCCTAACGTAGGAATTGTAGAAGTACCGGATGAACGTTTACAAAAACTGACTGAATTAGTTAACCCAAAGAAAACTATTCCAACAGCATTTGAATTCACTGATATCGCAGGAATTGTAAAAGGTGCTAGTAAGGGTGAAGGTTTAGGAAACAAATTCCTTTCACATATTCGCCAAGTGGATGCAATTTGTCATGTTGTACGTTGCTTTGCTGACGAAAATATTACACACGTATCAGGAAAAGTTGATCCTATTTCAGATATTGAAACAATCAACCTTGAATTGATATTAGCAGACTTAGAGACAGTTGATAAACGTATCGACCGTGTAGCAAAGCTTGCTAAACAAAAAGAAAAAACAGCTGTTTTTGAACATGAAATTTTATCAATGTTAAAAGAAGCCTTTGAAAGTGAAAAGCCTGCTCGTGCAGTAGAATTCAATGAAGAGCAGCTTAAATATGCAAAACAACTACATTTGTTAACAATCAAACCAATTTTATATGTTGCTAATGTTAGTGAAGAGGAAGTTGCTGATCCTTCTAACAACCCGTATGTTCAACAAGTTCGTGAATTTGCTGCAGGCGAAAATGCTGAGGTTATCGTAGTTTGTGCAAAAATCGAATCTGAAATTGCTGAGCTTGAAGGGGAAGAAAAAGAAATGTTCCTAGAAGAGCTTGGCATTGAAGAGTCAGGTCTTGATCAATTAATCAAAGCTTCATACAATCTTCTTGGCCTTGCTACTTACTTCACTGCTGGTGAACAAGAAGTTCGCGCATGGACATTTAAAAAAGGCATGAAGGCTCCTCAATGTGCTGGAATCATCCACACAGACTTCGAACGAGGCTTCATCCGTGCTGAAACCGTTTCTTATGATGACTTATTAGCTGCAAAAACAATGGGTGCTGCACGTGAAGCAGGAAAAGTTCGCTTAGAAGGAAAAGACTATATTGTAAAAGACGGAGACGTTATTCACTTCCGTTTTAATGTGTAATGCTAATTAGATCATTTTTATAAAGCTCACTATGGATGGGTAAGGTTGAGAAAGATCCTACTCTCTGTGAGGCCACTGAAAAAGTCCAAGTAAAAGGTAGAAAGATTCACTTAGGTGAACTTTTCTACCTTTTTTACTTTATAATTAAAATTATAAATATAAGTGGGTGGTTTCCAATGATACAAAAACAACAAACAATGATGTTTAGTCCATATGTGGCTCTATATGATATCGTCGTTCCTCAGGATAATATGTTACGAAGAATTAAGGATCTAATTGACTTTTCTTTTATTTACGAAGAATTAAAGGATAAATATTGTCTAGATAATGGGCGGAATGCGATAGATCCTATTCGCATGTTTAAATATTTGTTTTTGAAAACCATTCATGATGTTTCAGATGTTGATATTATCGAGCGTTCAAAATATGATATGTCCTTCAAATATTTTTTGGATATGGCTCCGGAGGAAGCCGTTATTGATTCAAGTTCTTTGACAAAGTTTCGTAAGCTTAGGTTAAAAGACATGAACTTATTAGACATGCTTATCAATAAGACAGTGGAGATTGCCATTGAGAAAGAGATTATTAAAAGCAAGTCCATTATTGTAGATGCCACCCATACAAAGGCGAGATATAATCAAATGACTCCAAAAGAAATACTAATGGAGCGCTCCAAAAACCTCAGAAAAGCAATTTATAAAATTAACGAGAGTATGAAGAAGAAATTCCCCGTAAAGCCAAACAATGATCTACTTGAAGATGAGATTACTTATTCCCAAGAGCTCATTGAAGTGATTGAAAAGGAAGAAAGCCTTTTAGAGTATCCAAAAGTCAAGGAACATCTTAATCTCCTGAAAGAAGCCGTTGCAGATGATATCGAACAGCTACAGTCCATGAATGATCTAGATGCCAAAGTCGGACACAAAGCAGCTGACTCATCATTCTTTGGCTATAAAACTCATCTGGCGATGAGTGAAGAGCGAATTATTACAGCCGCAACGATTACAACCGGAGAAAAAAATGATGGAAAAGAGCTACAGACACTTGTTGAGAAAAGTATAGATGCAGGAATGGAAATTGAAACGGTTATTGGGGATACTGCGTATTCTGAGAAAGACAACATTCAATATAGTAAGGAAAATGGAATTAAACTGGTCTCAAAATTAAATCCTTCCATAACTCAGGGTACCCGAAAAAAAGAGGATGAATTTGAATTCAATAAGGATGCGGGCATGTATGTCTGCAAGGCAGGGCATATGGCTGTACGGAAAGCTAGGCAAGGTAAAAAAGGAGTAGGCAAAAACCAAGTTGATACCTACTATTTTAATGTTGAAAAATGCAAGAGATGTCCTTTCAGAGAAGGGTGCTACAAAGAGGGAGCCAAAAGTAAAACATATTCTGTTTCCCTTAAGTCTGATCAACATTCATCCCAAGCACAATTCCAGAAAAGTGTATATTTTAAGGAAAAGTCTAAAGAGCGTTATAAAATTGAAGCGAAAAATAGTGAATTAAAACACAGACACGGGTATAATGTGGCAAAATCCTCGGGTCTAATTAGCATGGAGTTGCAAGGCGCCATGGCTATATTTACGGTAAACATTAAAAGAATTCTAAAGCTACTAGGGTAAAATTAGAGAAAATATGTGGCTAATGCAAAGAAAGAGCCGACTTTAATTCCTAAAAAAGGAAAAAAAGTCGGCTCTTTTTAAACTCACATGAATAATCTTTAAAATCGTCAGATTTTCAGTGGCCTCCTCTCTGTCGTGGGCTTTTTTAGGATTATGAGTTATTTGAACTTGCACTTTCACTAATTATTCGTTATAATACCTAATTGTGAGTAATTTATTTATTTAATTGCTCCTTGCCCATTTATGGGCCGTTTAGACCAAAAGGAGGTGTAAGATGATGAGAAAGTACGAAGTTATGTACATCATCCGCCCAAACATTGAAGATGAAGCTAAGAAAGCTTTAGTTGAGCGTTTCAATAACGTTTTATCTGAGAATGGTGCGGAAGTAACAGAAGCGAAAGAGTGGGGCAAACGTCGCCTAGCATACGAAATCAATGATTTCCGTGATGGCTACTACATGCTTCTTCAAGTTAACTCTGCAGCTGAAGCTGTTCAAGAATTCGATCGTTTAGCGAAAATCAGCGAAGATATCATTCGCCACATCGTTATTAAAAAAGAAGACTAATTAATAGATAAGATAGTCAAAAAAGGATGGTTCTGATGTTGAATCGAGTTGTATTAGTTGGAAGACTAACAAAAGATCCAGATTTGCGATACACACCAAGTGGAGTAGCTGTTGCTACCTTTACTCTTGCAGTAAACCGTACGTTTACAAACCAACAGGGTGAAAGAGAAGCTGATTTTCTTAACTGTGTGATTTGGCGTAAACAAGCCGAAAATGTTGCGAACTTCCTTAAAAAAGGTAGTCTTGCAGGAGTTGACGGTCGTTTACAGTCACGTAGCTATGAAGATCAAACTGGAAAACGAGTTTATGTAACAGAAGTTGTTGCAGAAAGTGTCCAATTCCTAGAGCCAAGAGGAGCAAGTGGCGGCGGTGCCGGTGGCGGTAACAATAACTACAACAACAATAACAACTTTGGTGGGTACCAAGAGAATTCTGGCAATCAAAATCCATTCGGTTCAGATCAAAATCAACGTAATCAAGGTCGTACAAGCTTTGATGACGATCCATTTGCAAATGATGGAAAACCTATTGATATATCTGACGATGATTTACCGTTTTAATAGATGAATTGTAAATAGAAGGGAGGAAATTGATCATGGCAGGCGGACGTAAAGGTGGACGTGCAAAACGTCGTAAGGTGTGTTTCTTCACATCAAATGGTATCACTCACATCGATTATAAAGATGTTGATTTACTAAAAAAATTCGTATCTGAGCGTGGTAAAATTTTACCACGTCGTGTAACAGGTACAAGCGCTAAATACCAACGTAAATTGACTGTAGCTATCAAAAGAGCTCGTCAAATGGCTTTATTACCATATGTTGCTGGTGAATAATAAAAGAAAAGCACAGAGATGGATTGTTTAATCCTTTCTGTGCTTTTTTCGTCATATTTATCTTTAAAAAGAACTTGTGAATACACCGCGATCAAGACTAAAATTTAGGTTAGAACTGTATGTACACGTTTTCTATACATAATACTGTAACACATTATATTTGAACAAACTGAACAGGTTTGTCTACCAGGAAAAGTGTAAGTTTGTGAAAAGAGCAATAAATTAACAAACGATATGAAATACTAAACAGAGCTAAATTCCTAGCTTAAAGGATGTTTTTTCTTAAAAGAGGTGAAGTTGTGAGGAAAACAAATGCTATAACAGAAGGGGCTGTTTTATTAGCACTTTTTATTGTGCTAATGCTTGTAGCAAAATATGCACCGATTATTGGGATACTTGCCCTTTTTGTTCTCCCTCTGCCATTTATTATTTTTACAATAAGGCATAGCTTATCCACTACGCTTATGCTCGTATTGGCAGGAAGTATCCTATCAGTTTTATTCGGATCTATTACTAATATTTTATTAGCACTTATGTTTGGCTTGAGCGGTATGGTGATGGGTTATTTTTATAAAAAGAAACAAACAATGGGTGTATTGGTCGGAGGTAGCTTAGCTTATACATTTAGTATTATTGTATCTTATATTGGGTCAATTGTTTTTCTAAATATAGACTTTATTCAAGACTCTATTGAACTGTTTAAAGACTCAATTCAGCAATCAAAAGCAATTTTGCAATCTTTTGATGCAAGTGGACAGATGAATCAGCAGTTTGAACAGCTTGAAGAAGGAATGGGCTATATTACGACATTAATACCGACTTTATTTGTTACAACAGGTATGGTTTTTGCTGTTATCACCCATCTCATTTCTGTCCCGATTTTAAAAAGACTTAGATTTGAGTTAGCACCTTTAAAACCCTTCCGTGAATGGAGATTACCGACAAGTATCATTTGGTACTATTTAATTAGCTCTATATTATTAATGGTAAATCTCGACCAAGACAGTTTTCTTTTTATGGCTGTTTTAAATCTTTATTTTATTTTGCAATTTTTTGTGCTAATGCAAGGATATTCCTTTGTGTTTTTCTATTCATATGTCAAGGGCTGGGCAAAAGCAATTCCTGTCGTCATTTTAATTGCTTCATTAATCATCCCAATATTCCTTTATCTTATTAGAATCTTAGGTATAATTGATTTAGGCTTTCCTCTCCGTAGGAAAATACAGAAAAAGTAAGATATTGTAATCACTGTTGCGAGGAGTTGATGAGAACAAAATGCCAAGTTTTTATGAAAAGCCATTCATCCGTTATCCCATTTATGCATTAATTGGCGTAACAGTGATAGCCGTACTTCTTCTATTTTTCTATAATTGGTTGATAGGAACCATCCTTCTTACTTGTCTTGCAATTGCTTTTTATTTTATTAATAAAGCAATAAAAGACTTTAGAACAGAAATGAAAGAATATATTACAACTCTTTCATACCGATTGAAAAAAGTCGGTGAAGAGGCTTTAATGGAAATGCCAATTGGGATTTTGCTTTTCAATGATCAATATCAAATTGAGTGGACAAATCCTTTTATGACCTCCTGCTTTGATGAGGATACCCTTGTTGGCAGATCCCTATTTGATGTAGCTGATTCATTAGTTCCATTAATAAAACAGGAAGTAGAATCAGAGACGATTACATTACATGATCGAGAATTTAAGGTCATTATTAAACGTGATGAACGGCTATTGTATTTCTTCGATGTAACCGAACAAATTGAAATTGAAAAGCAATATGAAGATGAACGTACAGTTTTAGCATTTATTTTCTTAGATAATTATGATGAAGTTACCCAGGCGATGGATGACCAATCAAGAAGTGCCATTAACAGTGAGGTAACATCTCTCTTAAATAAATGGGCAAAGGATTATGGTGTTTTTCTTAAAAGAACTTCATCTGAAAGATTTATCGGAGTATTGAGTGAAGACATTTTAACCAAACTTGAAAAAACTAAGTTTTCAATCCTGGATGAAGTTCGTGAAAAAACAGCTATTCAAAACGTATCATTAACTTTAAGTATTGGAATAGGATCAGGTGTTTCTTCACTTCAGGAACTTGGCGATCTGGCGCAATCGAGCTTAGATTTAGCATTAGGACGTGGTGGAGATCAAGTGGCCATCAAACAGCCTAGTGGAAAAGTGAAGTTCTTCGGAGGAAAAACAAATCCGATGGAAAAGCGGACCAGAGTTCGTGCCCGTGTCATATCACATGCATTGAAAGAAATTGTGTCTGAAAGCGATAAGGTTATGATTATGGGACATAAGTATCCGGATATGGATGCAATTGGCTCAGCGGTCGGGATCCTTAAAGTTTGTCAGGTTAATGGAAAAGAAGGCTTTATTGTATTAGATCCGGAAGCAACTGATTCTGGAGTTGAACAGCTTTTAGCAGAGCTTAAATTACACCCTGAACTGTGGTCAAGATTTATCACACCAGAACAAGCACTCGAAATTATGACAGACGAAACACTGCTTATCGTTGTTGATACACATAAGCCATCATTAGTCATTGATGACCGATTGCTCATGAGAAGTGAGCATGTCATTGTTATTGATCATCATCGACGTGGAGAAGAATTTATTAAAGATCCCATTCTTGTTTATATGGAGCCCTATGCTTCGTCTACAGCAGAATTGGTGACCGAATTACTTGAATATCAGCCAAAGCATCTTAAAATGAATATAATTGAGGCTACCGCGCTTTTAGCAGGAATTATTGTTGATACAAAGAGTTTTACACTTCGAACAGGCTCACGTACATTTGATGCAGCTTCTTATTTAAGAGCAAAAGGAGCAGACACAGTTTTAGTACAAAAGTTTCTAAAAGAAGATATCAATAGCTATGTAAAGCGGGCTCAACTTATCCAGCATGCATTTATATTTAAAGATGGCATTGCCATTACTGTGGCAGATGAGCAGGAATTTTACGAGCAAGTGACAATTGCACAAGCAGCAGACACATTATTAACAATGAATGGAATTGAAGCATCATTTGTTATTGCGAAACGAAACCCTGAGTTTGTAAGCATAAGTGCCCGGTCACTTGGTGACATTAATGTTCAGATTATTATGGAAGCACTTGGTGGTGGTGGCCATTTAACAAATGCAGCAACACAGCTGGAGCATACAACATTACAAGAAGTCGAAAAACAGTTAAAATTAGCATTAGAAGACTATTTAGAGGGAGGAACCAAATCATGAAAGTAATCTTTTTAAAAGACGTTAAAGGTAAAGGGAAAAAAGGGGAAGTTAAGAATGTAGCAGACGGATATGCTCACAATTTCCTTATCAAACAAGGATTAGCTGTTGAAGCAACAAATTCAAGTATTAGCTCATTAAATGCTCAAAAGAAAAAACAGGAGCAAGAAGCTGTGGAAGAGCTAGAACAAATGAAGCAGCTAAAGGATGTTCTTGAAAAATTAACAGTTGAAATTCAAGCAAAATCTGGTGAAGGCGGCCGTTTATTTGGTTCAGTAACAAGCAAGCAAATTGCAGATGAACTGAAAAAATCACATAATATTAAAATTGATAAACGTAAGCTGGATTTACCTGATGGCATTCGCTCTTTAGGATTTACAAATGTACCTGCAAAGCTGCATCCGGAAGTAAATGCAACGATTAAAGTACAGGTTAAAGGACAATAAGTAAATTATGGAAAATGATGTGGTTTTGTGGAAAGAGAGAAATTTATCTTGAAGCTTAGCCACTTTTTTTTTACACTTAATAAAGTGTTAAACAGGCTTTTTCTAAAAAGAAACAAGCTAAGCAAATAAAACTTCCCAATTCTTTAGTATGGCACTTAGGTGTATAATAATAAATAGATTTATACTTTCATAATAAATGTAGAAGGACGGTGATCATCATTAACGAGGTACTTGGTGATCGTATACCACCACAAAATATAGAAGCAGAACAAGCTGTTTTAGGAGCTATATTTCTCCAACCATCATCTATTACTGTAACATCAGAATTATTAATCCCAGAAGATTTCTATCGAGCATCACACCAAAAAATTTACAATGCTATGTTAGACCTATCTGATAAAGGAGAGCCGGTTGATCTTGTAACAATCACTTCAGCGTTAGCAGATGTAAATTTACTAGAAGAAGTAGGAGGAGTTTCTTATCTTAGTGATTTAGCAAACTCAGTTCCAACTGCTGCAAACATTGAATATTACGCTAAAATCGTAGAAGAAAAATCAATCCTTAGAAGGTTAATTCGTACAGCTACAACCATCGCACAAGATGGATATAGTAGAGAAGATGAGGTTGAGGTTCTCCTAGGTGAGGCGGAAAAAACAATTATGGAAGTTGCACAGCGAAAAAATGCTGGTGCTTTCCAAAATATAAAAGATGTTCTTGTACAAACGTATGATAATATTGAAACATTACATGATCGTAAAGGTGATGTAACAGGAATTCCAACAGGATTTATTGAGTTAGATAAAATGACAGCTGGGTTTCAACGAAATGATTTAATCATCGTTGCGGCACGTCCATCTGTAGGTAAAACGGCATTTGCCTTAAATATTGCGCAAAACGTTGCAACCAAAACAGATGAAAATGTTGCGATTTTTAGTCTTGAGATGGGTGCGGATCAGCTGGTCATGAGGATGCTCTGTGCAGAGGGAAACATTGATGCACAAAGGCTAAGAACGGGTTCTTTAACACCAGAAGACTGGGGTAAACTAACTATGGCAATGGGTAGTTTATCAGACTCGGGAATCTATATCGATGACACTCCTGGTATTCGTGTCGGTGACATCCGTGCTAAGTGCCGTCGCCTAAAGCAAGAAAGTGGTCTAGGCATGGTTCTTATTGACTATCTTCAATTGATTCAAGGTAATGGTCGAACCGATAACCGTCAACAAGAGGTATCTGAAATCTCTCGTACACTTAAGGAACTAGCTCGTGAATTGAAAGTTCCTGTTATTGCACTTTCTCAGCTATCTCGTGGTGTTGAGCAAAGACAAGATAAGCGACCAATGATGTCTGATATTCGTGAATCAGGAAGTATTGAGCAGGATGCCGATATTGTTGCCTTCTTATACCGTGACGATTACTATGATAAGGAATCTGAAAACAAAAACATCATTGAAATTATTATTGCTAAGCAACGTAACGGTCCGGTTGGGACAGTTTCGTTAGCATTCGTAAAAGAATATAATAAGTTCGTCAATCTTGAACGGCGTTTTGATGACGGCGCCGCATAGAGGAAGAAGATCGTAGAAAATACGGTCTTCTTTTTTTATGTAAGAAAAAATGATTATAAGCAAAGTTTTTCTAGTAACATTATTCCTATTTAATTGGAAACAATAAAAATAAAAGTATGACTAAACAAAATTCTGCTCTTCTTTTATAAAATGTGATTAAATGACGAACAAATATTACGTATTTTTTATAAATGTTCGTATTTACATTGACTTTGTAAAATACGACTGTTAAAATAAACATGTTTGAATAGTGCGAAATTAGTGGAGGTGCACGGAATGTCTTCAGTAGTAGTTGTTGGAACTCAATGGGGAGATGAAGGTAAAGGAAAGATTACGGATTTCCTTTCTGAAAATGCAGAGGTGATCGCTCGTTATCAAGGTGGTAATAATGCTGGTCACACAATTAAATTTGGTGGAGAAACATATAAGCTACATCTAATTCCATCGGGGATTTTTTATAAAGATAAAATTTGTGTGATTGGAAACGGAATGGTTGTCGATCCAAAAGCACTTGTACAAGAACTTGCTTACTTACATGAGCGTGGAATCACAACAGATAACTTACGCATCAGCAACCGTGCACATGTTATTCTTCCATATCACTTGAAACTAGATGAGGTAGAGGAAGAGCGTAAAGGTGCAAATAAAATTGGTACAACGAAAAAAGGAATCGGACCTGCTTACATGGACAAAGCTGCACGTGTAGGAATTCGTATTTCTGATCTGCTTGAGCGTGATACGTTCGAAGAAAAATTATCTCGTGCGTTACAAGAAAAAAATCGTCTATTAGAAAAATTCTATGAAGTAGAAGGCTTCACAGTAGAAGAAATTCTTGATGAGTACTATGAATACGGACAACAAATTAAACAATATGTTGTTGATACTTCTGTTGTTTTAAATGATGCTTTAGATGAAGGACGCCGTGTACTTTTCGAAGGGGCACAAGGCGTTATGCTTGATATTGACCAAGGTACATACCCATTCGTAACATCTTCTAATCCAGTTGCTGGTGGTGTTACAATTGGTTCTGGTGTAGGTCCAACAAAAATTAACCACGTTGTTGGTGTATCAAAAGCTTACACAACTCGTGTAGGTGATGGCCCGTTTCCTACGGAATTACATGACGAAATTGGTAACCAAATTCGTGAGGTTGGTCGTGAATACGGAACGACAACTGGACGTCCACGTCGTGTAGGTTGGTTTGATAGTGTTGTTGTTCGTCATTCAAGAAGAGTAAGTGGATTAACAGATCTTTCTTTAAACTCAATTGACGTATTAACAGGCATCGAAACATTAAAAATCTGTGTTGCTTATAAGTACAAAGGGGAAACGATTAATGAATACCCAGCAAGCTTAAAAGTACTTGCAGAGTGTGAGCCAGTTTATGAAGAACTACCAGGTTGGACGGAAGATATTACTGGTGTACGTAATCTAAGTGAACTGCCAGCAAATGCAAGACACTACATTGAGCGCATTTCACAGCTTACAGGTATTCCATTATCCATTTTCTCAGTAGGACCAGATCGTTCACAAACAAACGTGATTCGTAGTGTATATAGCTAATGACTAATGAGAAGAGAAGAGATTATAACAATTTCTTCTCTTTTTAAATGCTATTATATGGGTTTGGAAAAATAAAAATAATTTTTTTGATAAATATATTGCTATATTATAAAAGTATGTGGTAAGATAGATCCTGTCCTGTTAAGAACAAATTGTTTTTAGAGAGCAATTAGCTCAGTTGGTAGAGCACGAATGAATAAGCTGCGAAGCGAAACATCAGCGCACAATTCGAGCTGCTCCTAGATTATCCTTACTGAGACTTGGGTGTCTGTTACAAGAGGTAAACATATTTATAATCATCACTATAAGATGAGCCATTAGCTCAGTTGGTAGAGCATCTGACTTTTAATCAGAGGGTCGAAGGTTCGAGTCCTTCATGGCTCACCATTGTTATTATGACAATGGCCCATTGGTCAAGCGGTTAAGACACCGCCCTTTCACGGCGGTAACACGGGTTCGAATCCCGTATGGGTCACTTTATCTTTTAATCTATTATATAGTTGTATGGTCCGGTAGTTCAGTTGGTTAGAATGCCTGCCTGTCACGCAGGAGGTCGCGGGTTCGAGTCCCGTCCGGACCGCCATACATATACAATAATGAAAGTAGAAATACTTTCTTTTTATATATACATATTAAAAGTGGACTCGGTAGCTCAGTTGGTAGAGCACGAACGAGTAAACTTTGCTGAATAAACTTCAGCGTACTCCTCGAGCTATATCTTGAATAATCATCCTGAGATGAGGACGATTACTAAGTACAAACCTGATATTCAACTCATCTAAAGTGAAGATAATAGGTTCGTTAACCTAGAAATAAAATCTTTACGAAAAGATGCAACCTAATTATACGGCTCGGTAGCTCAGTTGGTAGAGCAATGGACTGAAAATCCATGTGTCGGCGGTTCGATTCCGTCCCGAGCCACTTAAAAAAGCATGAATCATATTTGATTCATGCTTTTTATTTTTTCTAAGAAAGTTAGACAGTTACTAATCTAAAAATATGTTGAATGCAAGAATAATTGATGAAGTTACAAAATAACATCTATAGTTGTTTGATAAATTGAATAAGCTGCAAAAATAATAAAAAACTTGCAAATAAACTTAAAGTAGTTGCAAAAATCCTTTATTCTTGAGAGGTATTCAATGCCCGGATCCCGATTCTGTGAACTGATTAAGTTTAAATGATTGCAGGCTTGTAAAACAATCCTAATTGACGTCAAAAAAACTATATATAAGACGTATATTGTAAGGTGACTAGCATT
This sequence comes from Metabacillus sp. B2-18, assembly GCF_021117275.1. Taxonomy (NCBI): domain Bacteria; kingdom Bacillati; phylum Bacillota; class Bacilli; order Caryophanales; family Bacillaceae; genus Metabacillus; species Metabacillus sp. B2-18. The sequence goes on along the minus strand of NZ_CP088245.1, from coordinate 5,110,044 downwards.
CTATAGTAAATTTTACTCTATATTACGACTATATAACTAAATGATACATTAGTATTACAATTTCATGACTGAATCAAAAGTCATACTTTTTTGTGTTAGAGTAATATAGTGTATTATTACGTGAAAATTGCCGACATGATTTTGTCTGCTAGTTTCATTTGTAAGAGGCTTCCTGAGTTTCTTAGAAAAGATTTAGGAGGAAATTCCATTGTTTAAGCGCTTTAATAGTTTAGGAGAAAAGCATTTACATAACCATGTTTCTTTTAGCAAGAAGATGACAATGGGAATTGCATTAGCTGCAACGATTACTTTCGGAACGCATAGTGTAATTGCACAAGCTGAAAACTCATTATCTACCGTATATCATGTTTACCTTGATGGTCAGTATATGGGGACAGTAGATAACCAAAATGTGATTGAACAAGTTGCTACGATAAAAATCAGTAATGTAAAAGAAACATATAAAGATCTTAATTTAACAATTGAAGAATTAGAGATTATACCAGAAAAAATGTTCAGACCGGTTTATGATAACAATGAAACAGTTCGTTCTTTAGAAAAAGACCTAGATGTTGTAGTGGAATCTACTGCACTAAAGATTAATGAAAAAGAAGTTGTCTACTTTAAAAGCAAAGCAGAGGCTGAGGCTGTTTTAAAGCAATATAAGCTTCAATATGTTTCTGAAGATGTATTAAATGAAATAGAGAAGAGTATTGCTACTAATCAAATACCAGCTACTCTTAAAGAAGGACAATCTAGAATAGTGGATGTAACCTTTTCAGAAGATGTTTTGCTCGGAACGAAAAAAGTATCTCCGGATAAAATCATTAGCTCTGAGCAAGGGTTAAACGTATTAGAAAAGGGATCTCCTGAAGATAAACAGTATGTGGTACAGGAAAATGATGTACTTGGAAATATTGCGGAGGCTCATGACTTAACTCTTGAAGAATTATTAAGTTTAAACCCCGGTCTTAAGGAAGACTCTGTTATTCAATCTGGTGATTTGCTTCACGTAACCGAATTAAAGCCATATGTTACAGTAAATATAAAAGAAGAATCATTCATAAAAGAGAATATTGCATTTGAAATTGAAATAAGCGAAGATGCGAATTTGCCTAAAGGGGAAGATGAAGTATCTCAAAAGGGTCAGAATGGGGAAAAATTAGTAAGCTATGTTACTTATAAACAAAATGGCACGGAAGTAAAACGTGAAACGGTAAAGGAAGAAGTAGTAAAGCAACCTGTCAAAGAAATCATCATAAAAGGTACGAAGGTAATTCCATCAAGAGGTAGTGGTGATCTGGCTTGGCCGGCAGTTGGAGGATATATCTCTAGCGGTCTAGGTCAGCGCTGGGGTAAACTACATAAAGGAATTGATATAGCAAGACCTAGTGATCGTACAATAAAGGCTGCAGATAATGGTACGGTGATTTCTGCTGGATCTGATGGTGGATATGGAAATAAGGTTGTTATTGACCATAATAACGGTATAACAACACTTTATGCTCATTTAGATTCAATTTCTGTCTCAGTTGGTCAGGTTGTCTCTCAGGGACAAAAAATCGGTATAATGGGAACAACAGGGAATTCTACAGGAGTTCATCTGCATTTTGAAGTTTATGAGAATGGTAACTTGAAAAACCCTATTGATTACTTAAAATAATGAAAGAAGGGTCTGACACAAATTTGGAGGTCAGTCCTTTTTTTCGTTCTATTACTCTTTACCACTTGAAAAGAAAATCTAAACTTTTATTTATACTATCAGAAAGTATAAAATTTTAAGGATGATCGTATAAGAAAAGTTAAGGCTTTCGACATTAGGGCTTGGCGATAAGCCGAGTTTTTCTAATGAAAATGTTCATAAAGACCCTGAAAAAGATGAATCTCTTCTTTGAAAGTGGTACATTAAACATAAGCATGAACTTGTCATACTAGAACGATGCTAAAGTTTTTTTGATGTGATCATAGTGTAGTTTGAGAAGAAAGAAAACACTAAAATAAATTCACAAAAACAAGTAAGCAGAGCCAAAATTAAAAGGGGCGAGAATATGGAAAAAAAGATATTAGTTGTTGATGATGAAAAACCAATTGCAGATATATTACAGTTTAATTTAAAAAAAGAAGGATACACAGTCTACTGTGCCTATGATGGCAACCAGGCCTTAGAAATGGTGGAGGAAATTAATCCGGACCTTCTTTTGCTGGATATTATGCTTCCTAACAAAGATGGAATGGAAGTGTGCCGTGAAGTTAGAAAGAAATATGAAATGCCGATTATTATGCTAACAGCAAAGGATTCAGAAATAGATAAAGTACTTGGGCTTGAATTGGGTGCTGATGATTATGTAACCAAGCCATTTAGTACACGAGAATTACTAGCACGTGTAAAAGCCAACCTTCGACGACAACAGGCGAATGATACAGCTGAAACAAAAGGATCTAACAACGAAATTTCAATTGGATCACTAGTTATTCATCCAGATGCTTATGTGGTTTCAAAACGTGGAGAAACAATTGAGCTCACACATCGTGAATTTGAGCTTCTTCACTATCTAGCTCAACATATTGGTCAAGTGATGACAAGAGAACACTTGTTACAAACAGTTTGGGGCTATGATTATTTTGGTGATGTCAGAACAGTTGATGTAACAGTTCGACGTTTACGTGAAAAAATTGAGGATAACCCAAGTCACCCTACATGGATTGTAACAAGACGTGGAGTTGGCTACTATCTAAAACAAGCAGAACAGGAATAATGGTATGAAAAGGGTTAGGTTTTTTCAATCCATTCATTTTAAGTTTGTTACGGTATATGTGCTGCTTATTATGATGGCAATGCAAATTATCGGAATTTATTTTGTTAAAGAATTGGAATCCTCTTTAAAAGCAAATTTTGAGGCTTCCTTAACAAATCGCGTTAGCTTACTAGTTTATAATATTGAACAAGAAATGTCTCGAGATCCTAAGGAATACTCTGATGGAAAGACATTAACGAGTGAGATTACTACGATTTTAGATGACTTTCTTACAGAGGAAATTATTGAAGTACGTGTAATAGATATGAGTAAAACAGTCATTGCAACATCTGATATTAATAAGGACTTAGTTGGAAAGAAATCAATTGAAGAAACTGTTCATCGTGCTTTATTGGGTCTGGATTATAGTGGTGTATTTATTTATGAAACAGAACGTGTGCGTGTTATGACCGTTCCTGTTAATCAAAATAACCAAACAATCGGTGCTGTGTATGTAATGGCATCGATGGAAGAAGTTTTTTCTCAGATGAGAATTATCAATAAGATCTTAGCTACTGGAACTATTCTTTCATTGGCAATTACTGCTGCTTTAGGGATCTTCCTAGCAAGAACAATCACTAGACCAATGACTGATATGAGGAAGCAAGCCATTGAGCTAGCAAATGGTAACTTCTCACGAAAGGTTAGGGTATATGGTGAAGATGAAATTGGTCAGTTGGCTATCACCTTCAATTATTTAACGGAAAAACTTGAAGACGCACAGGCTATGACAGAGGGAGAACGTAAGAAGCTTGCATCTGTTATTGCCCATATGACTGATGGGGTTATTGCAACAAATCGTGAAGGAAAAGTTATTCTTATTAACAATCCAGCAATAGATATGCTGAATGTTTCACGTGGAACGGTGAATAACACAGATATCACAGAGCTATTAGGAATAAGTGAAGAATATACATTTGAAAGTTTATTAGAAGAACAAGAATCACTTATTCTTGAATCTGGTACAAATGAACATCCTTTTATCCTTCGTGTTAGTTTTTCAGTGATTCAGAAGGAACGAGGAAAGAATGAGGGACTTATTGCTGTTCTTTATGACATTACAGAGCAGGAAAAAATAGAGCAAGAACGCAGAGAGTTTGTTGCTAATGTATCACATGAGTTACGGACACCATTAACAACGATGCGGAGCTATTTAGAAGCATTAGCGGACGGCGCTTGGAAAGATGATGATCTTGCACCACAATTCCTGAATGTCACACAAACAGAGACAGAACGAATGATACGTTTAGTGAATGATTTGCTACAATTATCAAAGCTTGATCGTACTGATTATAAGCTAAACAAAGATTGGATCAATTTTACTGACTTTTTTCAAAAGATCATTGATCGGTTTGAAATGACGAAATCGCAGCATGTAGCATTTTTTAGAAATATACCAAACGATCCCCTTTATGTTGATATTGACACAGATAAAATCACACAAGTGCTGGATAACATTATTTCTAATGCACTTAAATATTCACCAGAGGGTGGAAAGGTTATTTTTACAGTGGATGTATTACCTGCTGAGTTGCAAATTCGGATAAAAGATGAAGGGGTAGGAATACCTCAAGAAAGTGTAAATAAAATCTTTGATCGCTTTTATCGAGTGGATAAGGCCCGAACTCGTAAACTAGGTGGAACAGGTTTAGGACTAGCCATTGCGAAGGAAATGGTCCAAGCACATGGAGGAGATATTTGGGCTCAAAGTAGGGAAGGAGCGGGAACAACTGTATTCTTTACCTTACCATATGACCCGGAACAAGAGGATGAGTGGGAATGAATAAAGAATCTATAAAAAGTGCCACTTTAACTGTACTGGTGATCATTAGTCTGTTTTTTACTTGGAATATGTGGAATCTTCAGCCCTCATATGAAGAGTTTCAAAATAATTCATTCTTTGAAAGTGTTCCAATTGGTCCTGAGAGGAGAACTCCTTACCAAGTAATTAGGCCAAGACAATTATATATTCATACGCCTGAAGCTCACTTTAGTACATTGGATGATCAGTATTTAGAAGCTCTTTGGACTGAAATGCAGGACTGGAATTATAGTTTAGGAAACAACAAGAACATCGCTCAAACATATACAGAGGAAAATTTTAATAATTGGATTCATAGTAAAGCAGAGGCTAAAATAGAACTTAGGTTCCTCGACGGAATACCGTTGGAAACAATGAAATCGATGTTTGAATGGGATACAGATACAAATGACTCCATTCATTTTGATCGCATATATTTAAATGTACCTAATGAAAAAGAAGCTCAAAAAGTGTACTTTGTCTCAACAGAAAATCTTAAAATTGTTGAAACCTCTGTTAATTTACCTGATGAAAATCAGTTTGTTTCAACTATTTATAATAAAAAAAGTGAGTTTTCCTCTTACTTTGCTTTTGAGACAGATGTAGGAAATGAAATGATGCTTCCTGAAAATACAATAGAGCTCGATAGTTATCAATATTTAACAGATGAAATTGATGATGAAAGATTTAAGGATGCTTTATTCAGCAATCCTCGACTTGTTAAGCAGGATGTGAATTTTTCAAGTAATCGGTACACTGATAGTAAAAGAGAACTAAACATTTTTCCAAATGAGCACTTGGTAAGATTTGTGAATCCAACACTAACTGAATCTAGTGTATTGGAGGAGTATCTTCTTTTAGAGCAAAGTATTAATTATTTAAATGATCATGGTGGATGGACAGATGATTATCTTTTATTTAATATAGATAAGTCCAATCAGCAAATTCGATATGTTATGTCGATTGGTTCAATTCCGGTCTTAACATCAACAGAGGAATATTTTGGTCCAACTATGATTTCGCAGCGCTGGGGACAAAATGAAATTGCTATTTATGAACGTCCTTCGTATCAGTTAATGACGCAGATATCAAGCAGTAATCCTATTAGTCTGATTTCAGGAAAAGAAGTAGCTGAGATTCTGAAGGCTGATCAATCGATTGATATTTCAATGATTAAAAGCATCTATGTTGCATACGAATTAGGTGGCTCTACAGATCAGAAGTATGTAAAACTAACACCTTCATGGTGCATTGAGATGAAAGATGGCACACTAATGAAATTAAATGGTAATCAAGGGAGGGATAAAGGTGGATTGGAGTAAAACGAAAACCATTTTTATCCTTGCATTTCTAATCTTAGATATCTATTTAGCAATTGAGTTCTTTGAACTAAGAGATAAATCGGATTATGCAGTTATGCAAGAAGCAACCTTGGAGGAAAAGCTAGCAGCTGAGGATATTAAGTATGGTGACTTACCTGAAGATATCGGCAAGGGCTTCTATATAACGGCAAAAAGTAAGGATTTCACCCTTGAAGAAGTTAGTAAACTTAATGATAAAGAACAATCATTAGTTGTAACAAATACAAATATTGAAGAAGAATCCTTTCGTTCATTAAAAATGAAGCTAACCAAACCATTTCCATTGCCTGATGTTAATTTAGAAAGTAAAGTGAATCAATTTTTAAAAGAAAATGTTATTTCAGGTGAACTTTATCATTATTGGTATACAGATGAGGAATCTAATTCTATTATATGTATTCAGAAATATAAAAACCGAAATATATTTCAATCAAAGCTAGATCATATTGGTATGGTGATTCTTCAGTTAGATGAGGATAATCAAATTTATGGCTATGAGCAATCAATGCTTGAGGGAATTAAGGAAGTAGAGGAGCAAGAATCAACGATCACAGCGTTAAAAGCAATCGAAGCTCTATATAATAAAAACTATCTTCCAGAGAATAGTCAAATTGTTACTATGCAGTATGGCTATTACACACATATTCCACTTTCGAATCAACAAATTTTGGCGCCAACTTGGCATATTATCATAGAAACAAAAGATAAAGAGAGACAAGATTTTTATGTGAATGCCTTAGAGGGCGATGTTTTACAGTTAGCAGATTAGGGAAAAGAGGAGTGACATAATATGAGCTTGCAGTTTAGTGTACTTGCAAGCGGAAGTACGGGGAATGCCATTTATGTGGAGGCGGAAGATCAAGCATTTTTAGTTGATGCCGGCTTAAGTGGTAAACAGATGGCTAATTTATTTGACCAAATTGGACGAGATATTCAAAAGCTCTCAGGAATTTTGGTCACACATGAACATAGCGATCATATAAAAGGATTAGGAGTTTTAGCAAGAAAGCATAAACTACCTATCTATGCGAACGAAAAAACCTGGCAGGCTATGAATGGATTAGTTGGAGAAATTGCAACAGAGCAAAAGTTTGTTTTTCCTACAGGATCTGTAAAATCCTTCGGTGCGTTAGATATAGAATCATTTGGAGTTTCACATGATGCAGCAGAGCCTATGTTTTTTGTGTTTCATCATCAAGGGAAAAAACTAGCTCTTATTACAGACACAGGCTATGTTAGTGATAGAATGAAAGGCACGATTAAAAATGCCGATGCCTTTGTGTTTGAAAGCAATCATGATGTTTCTATGCTTCAAATGGGACACTATCCATGGAGTATCAAACGTCGTATCTTAAGTGATGTTGGACATGTTTCAAATGAAGATGCAGCAATTGCGATGATGGATGTGATTGGAGATGCAACAAAACGAATTTATTTGGCCCATCTCAGTAAAGATAATAATATGAAGGATTTAGCCAGAATGTCTGTTGAGCAAACACTTGCCAGCAAAGGGTTTATAACAGGTGAAAGTTTTGAATTATATGATACAGATCCATCAACCCCGACTTCGCTTGTAGCCATATAAGATTTAATAATGGCATTTTCTACAGTGAAGATTTACAGGTTAATTTATAAAATGAAATAACAGAAAAATCGTTATCATCTTGGTTAATTTTCATTGTATAGGAGAATAATGTTGATTAGGTAAACACTATTCATAGCATGTGAAAGGAATGGTGAACATTATGGGCTATTATGATCAAGATTATGAAAATTATGATGCAAAAAGGCAAAAGGGAAACCGTGGAGGCTGGTTTTTAGCTGGACTGGTAGGAGCCATTTTAGGAGGGCTACTAGTTTTCTTTGCTTTACCAGCACTATCAAATTTCCTGCCTTATGAAATGAACCTTGGAGAAGAAGCTACAGATCAACAAGGGCAAACAGTTGAAGATACAGGACCGATTAAAAATGTATCAGTTGATGTAAACTCAGCAATTACAGGTATTGTTGATGAGGTATCAGATGCTGTAGTTGGTGTTGTTAATCTTCAGGAAGCAGGGTTTTGGAGTGAAACCGGCGAAGCAGGTACCGGTTCAGGAGTCATTTATAAAAAAGAAGGTAAAGATGCTTTTGTAGTAACAAATCACCATGTTATTGAGGGTGCATCACAAGTAGAGATTAGTTTAAGTGACGGGACAAGAGTTCCTGCTGAAATACTAGGCAGTGATGTGTTAACAGATCTTGCTGTTTTAAGAGTTGATGCTGATAAAATTACGAAGGTAGCTCAATTTGGTGATTCAGATGCAGTAAAACCAGGTGAACCTGTTATTGCAATTGGTAATCCACTTGGCTTGCAATTTTCTGGTTCGGTTACACAAGGAATTATTTCAGGAACAGAAAGAGCAATTCCTATTGATGAGAACGGTGATGGACAAGTAGATTGGAATGCTGAAGTATTACAAACAGATGCTGCAATTAACCCTGGTAACAGTGGTGGAGCACTTATTAATTTAGACGGTAAGGTTATTGGAATTAATTCAATGAAAATAGCTCAAGCAGCTGTTGAGGGAATTGGATTATCAATTCCTGCTAACCATGCAATACCGATTATTGAAGACTTAGAAAAGTATAGTGAAGTAAGACGTCCTTATATGGGAATTGGCATGAGATCTTTAAATGAAGTTTCTTCTTATCATAAGGAACAAACATTAAAACTACCACAAGATATCAACGATGGTGTTATTGTCATGAGTGTTGTTCCAGTCTCACCAGCAGCACAGGCAGGATTACAAGAGTTTGATGTAATCACACAATTTGCAGGTGAAGATATAAAGGATATCATTGATTTAAGAAAAATTCTTTATAATCAAGAAGTTGGCGATACCATTGAATTAACATTTTATCGAAATGGTGAGAAGATGTCTGGTAAAATGAAATTAGGAGAAGAAGACATGTTAGGGGGCTGATTTCAGCTCTCTTTTTTTGACTAAAAAGACCTGTGGAAAACTAAGATTTGTGATTTAGGTTAAAATAAAAATAGAATATCCACATGTGGATAAGGAGGAAGAGATAATGTATTGCTGTGAAGACCATATTGAATTAGCAATAGATATGTATGTAGATGAAAAAGAAATAGCACCAGAAATAGAAAAAATTGAGCAAGGTGGAAAGTTATCCACAACATGCCAACTTTGTGAAAAGCAGGCTGTATATATAGTTGGAGAGTAATTTTGTTGACAAATGTGGATAAAAATCCATATTTGTGGATAACTTCTGTGGATAATGAAAGTTTCGAAATGGGGAAAAGATATGAACATCTCAATCATTACAATTGGTAAGTTAAAAGAAAAATACCTAAAGCAAGGAATCGATGAATATTTAAAACGATTATCATCATATGCAAAAATCGAGATCATTGAACTAGCAGATGAAAAAGCTCCAGAAAATCTAAGCGAAATAGAAATGGAGCAAGTAAAAGAAAAAGAGGGAGAAAGAATTCTAAGCAAAATTAGCGACGACACACACGTGATCGCACTAGCCATCGAAGGAAAAATGAAATCCTCAGAGCAACTAGCAAAAGACTTAGATCAGCTCGCTACATATGGAAAGAGTAAGGTCGCATTTGTTATTGGAGGTTCATTGGGGTTGAGTAATACTGTGATGAAGAGGGCGAATGATAGCCTTTCATTTTCAAAAATGACGTTTCCGCATCAGTTGATGAGGTTGATTTTGGTAGAGCAGGTTTATCGGGCGTTTCGGATTAATAGGGGGGAACCGTATCACAAGTGATGGTAAACAATAAAGTAGAGTTGAGAATTGAAATAAGTAAACTTAACCAGTTGAGGAGTACAGAAAAGGGTAAAAATAGTTAATATCGCAATACCTTTTGAAAAAATAAAAACATATCATTACAAAATGGATAGGGGCAAGGAATAGCACCGCAAGGGAATAAAAATAAAATAGCCATCAGATGTAACTAAACATAATCTTCTTGTATTATGGTCATACCTTTTCTTTTTTGAACCCCAACCTTCGTATAAAATAAGGTTTTCATCTTGTAAAGCTTGCTTTATCCATGTAATTATTTTTGCTCTTTCTTTTGAGAATATGCTTGTATCTTTTACACGGCGCGAAGCATTTTTAAAAAATGCATGAAATATGTAAGGCATCTAACATTTTTTAAAAAGGATTCTGGTTATACTCCAAAGTGTAAGTAAATGAAAAAACATTTTAGGAGGAATTAATCATGGCATTACTTAAATTTGGTATTGAATCAACATCACAACAGGTAACTACAGAGGTTAAGGCCGGAGCTCATACATTTTATGTAGACGAGCCAAAGAATTTAGGTGGAAACGATAAGGGTGCAAACCCTTTAAACACACTTCTTGGATCACTTGCAGGATGTGAAAATTACATTGCAAACATTGTAGCAAAAGAAATGAAGTTTAACCTCAACGGAATTGACTTCAAAATTGAAGGAGCTTTAGATCCAAAAGGATTAATGGGTGACCCTTCTGTCAAGCAATACTTCCAGACGCTTAAGATTGAAGCACTTGTTGATACTGACGAGTCTGATGAAAGAATTCAAGAGCTAAAAGAGAAAACAGATTCAAGATGTCCAGTATTCAACATCTTAAAGGATACGAACTTTATTCAGATTCAATCTACTTGGAAAAGAAAATAAAAAAAACTGATAGAAAAGAACCCCTTAGACTGAGGGGTTTTTTCTGCACTGTATTGGTAATCTGGATAAATTAACATCTATAGGAGGTAGGACTATGTCAACACAATATGAGTTAGCTACATTTGCTGGTGGATGTTTTTGGTGTATGGTTCAGCCCTTTGATGAGTTGCCAGGTATTATAAAAGTTGTGTCGGGCTATACAGGTGGACATAAAGAGAACCCAACCTACAATGAAGTGTGTTCGAATAAAACGGGTCATTACGAGGCTGTTCAAATTACGTATGATCCGAACGTGTTTCCATACGAAAAGCTGTTAGAGCTATTTTGGCAGCAAATAGATCCAACTGATGCTCAAGGTCAGTTTGGGGATCGAGGAGAGTCTTACAAAACGGCCATTTTTTATCATACTGAGGAACAAAAGCGTCTCGCTGAAGAATCTAAAAAGAAGCTAGAGGACAGCAAAAGGTTTACAAAACCAATTGTTACAGAAATAAAAGAGGCAGCCGTGTTTTATCCTGCTGAAGAATATCATCAAGGTTATTATAAAAAGAATTCCTTACATTATAACCGTTATAAAGAAGGCTCAGGCCGAGCAGGATTTATCCGTGAAAATTGGAAGAAACACCACTCAGTAAACATTAAGAAGCTTACGCCTATTCAGCATCGTGTGACACAAGAAAGCGGTACGGAGCCTCCCTTCCAAAATGAATTTTGGGATCATAAGGAGGAAGGAATCTATGTAGACATTATTTCTGGAGAGCCACTATTTAGCTCTCTTGATAAATTTGATTCTGGTTGTGGGTGGCCAAGCTTTACCAAGCCTATAAAGCATCAAGAAGTTCTCGAAAAACTAGATACGTCACATGGGATGAGACGCATTGAAGTCAGAAGCACCTCGGCAGATTCTCATTTAGGACATGTCTTTGATGATGGTCCGCGTGATAAAGGTGGACTTCGATATTGCATTAACTCTGCTGCCCTTAAATTCATTCCCAAAGATAAGCTGGAAGAAGAGGGCTATAGTGAATATCTTCGCTTATTTGAATAGATAGGAAACGCCCTGGATTTAAATGCCTCTGGGGCGTTTTTTTCTGAATATATAAAAAACGTTAGCTGGGTAACAGTATCTTTTCCTCTTTTTAGATACAATGAATGACAATAAGAAAGTATGGGAGGATATAGTATGAATTTACGAGAGCAACTTGAAGCTAAAATTAAGCAGTTTGTGAATAATCGTCCTCAGGAAATACAAGATATTTTTAGGGATGCCGCTGAGGATTTAGAAAAGCATGCGCCTAAAGGTCTAATTGCCGGGCAAACAGCACCGAACTTTACATTGCCAAGTGCAAATGGGGAAGCTGTCACTCTATATGATGAACTTAAGAAGGGCCCTGTTATATTAACTTTTTATCGCGGAGCTTGGTGTCCATATTGTAACCTTGAACTCAAGGCTTACCAGGAGCTGCTTCCTCAAATAAAGCAAAGAGGTGCACAGATACTGGCAGTAAGCCCGCAAACTCCAGATTCTTCTTTAACCATGAAGGAGAAAAATGAGCTGCAATTTCATTTGTTAAGTGATAAAGGGAATCAGGTATCAAACGAATACAACCTAACCTTCAAAATGCAAAAAGTCTTAATAGAGTTATACCAAAAATTAGCACTGGAACTTCCAAGCTATAATGGAGAGGATAGCTGGGAGCTGCCACTTGCGGCTACATTTGTTATTAGTCAACAGGCGAAGATCATCTATGCTTATGTAGATACTGATTATCGGAAAAGAGCAGAACCATCTGAGGTGTTAGAATATCTACCGAACTAACTTTATCTCGTACTAACAGGAGCTAAAACCCCATTAATTGAAGATTCATTTTATGAGGAATGGGTGATCTTAAAGGTAATCCTTTCTTAACAAAAAGAAACCAGTATGAGAGGAGTGATGAAATGCTTTTTAAGGATAAAGAAAACAAAGTAATTGAAATCCATTGCGCAACTTTGATGAAAGAAATTGATATGACTTTAAAGACAGGTGATATTAACACGTTTGAACAGCCTATCTTTGACATTCGAAACAAAAAGGAAATAGCAACGGAGCTATTGAATCGACCTTCTGCCCAATCTACATTTTCTTCACCTGATCAATTTTACTCTTTTGCTGCCGGACACGGGCAGATACACAAAGTGGATACTTTTGTATTAAGAGCTGGAGTTGAGAGGTTATTGAAAAAGTCGAGTCAACCAAGCTTCGTATTTGTTAATATTCATCTTTCCACTCTATTTACAGATGATTGGCAAGACATGCTCCCACATATAAAAACAAGCAAATTTCAAATAGTGCTAGAGCTGTCTGAGCGAGAAGGACTTGGCAATTATACCAAAGAAGAAGTGATTCGAAAGATGAAAGAGCTAAGGGAGCTTGGAATGAGAATTGCTGTTGATGATATAGGAAAAGGTTATTCCGGTCTACATACCCTTGCCATGGTAGAGCCTGATTTTGTAAAAATTGACCGTGATTTGGTTAAGGATATTGGTCATGATAGCTATCGTCAGCACATGATGAAAGCCTTAATTGACTATTGGCTTCAACAGGATGTAAGCATTATCGCAGAAGGAGTCGAAACAGAAGAAGAGGTATTATTCTTTAAAAATCATGGTGTCCCTTTTTTTCAAGGCTATTATTTTATGAGACCGAAGCTAGTCAAAGTGGAAGAATAGATGATGTAAAGGATGATAAACATGATTAATTTATCACATGTCCAAACCTTTTCGACCGTTCTAAATGATATTCTAGAGATTGCACAGGAACTAGTAGGAGATTATAGCTTCTACATGAGCTTCATGGACGGTGAACAAACGAAGATTATTCAAACGTTATTCCTAAAAGAAGATGTCCTAACAGAAAGCTGCCTTTATAAAACAGATGACACCTTTTGTCAGTTAATCTCGTTGAATCAAAAACCGGTATTGATTCATGATAGCCTTACGGAAACACAATTTGGAATTCTCACATTAAATATCTCTCATGCATACAAAATGGATATAAGATCATATGCCGGAGTGCCTATTTACCACAAGGATGGATCTATTTTAGGTGCTATTTGTTCGTTAAGTCATAATGTCAAAGCGTTTAGCGAAAAGACCATTACCGTATTAGAGAAGGTTTCGTCCTTTTTATCCTATGCTATAGAGCTGGAGCTGTCTAATATAAAGGATTCCCTTACTGGATTATACAATAGAGTGCTCTGGAACCGTTTAGTTTCTAATCCTACCCTTGTAACCGAACCTTTTACATTCTTAATGTTTGATATTGACCATTTTAAACAGGTAAATGACCGGTTGGGCCATCACATTGGTGATGAAGTGCTGAAAGGGCTAGGTGAAATGATTTTGAGGTATATACCAAAAGATGCCTACGGCTTTAGATTTGGAGGAGACGAATTCGGAGTTCTTCTGAATAGCCCCTACAAACAAGAATGTGAAGTTTGTGCAAACAATTTATTAAATGCTTTTGAGAAGATGGCTGCAGAAATATTGCCAGATTTGAGTCTTTCGATTGGACTGGTTCATTCCCATCAAATGAAGATGCATGAGCTGCTAGAAGGGGCCGATAAACTTCTCTATCAGTCGAAAAGAACGGGTGGGGCTAAAATTACAAAGGTCCAATAGATTTAATGTGGAGCAGTTCATCCTGCTCTTTTTTTTTGCCATATTTCTATAGGTATCTGCATTAATGTGAAGTGGCTTACATTAATCGTAAGAGAGGTGAGGTAAAGTATTCCATAAGAGGTGGTTTTAACAAAAATGAGGTGAATCTGTCATGAAGAAAGAGTCCTGTAATCCGGTTATCCCAATTTATTATTTAAGGTACATGATTGAGGAACGAAGACAAGAGATACTACAAGTATTTAAAGAGAATAAAGATTTACAATCACCTTTGATCATCCATTTAAGCCAAGAGCTCGATGTATTACTAAATCTCTATTTGGATAGCAGTAAAAACGATCATCAAGTAACCAATGAGGTATGACATTGAAAAAGGGATCAAGCTAAAGCATGATCCCATTGTTTATGTTTACTTAAAATAAGTTGCTAAGAACTCGGTTACACTTTCAGGTGTTTTGGCATGAGCACTGTGTAGGTGACCAATCTTCTCGCCATTCTTAAAAACGAGTAGGCTTGGAATTCCCATCACTTCATACGTAGATGAGGTATCCTGGAATTCATCTCGATCCATTTCATAAAGTGGAAAAGGATTCAAATCCTCTAATACCTCTCCCATAAATGCATCCATGCGTCTGCAGTCTGGACACCAGTTTGTGTCGAACTTAACTACGACTGGCTTCTCTGAGTTAATAATCTGATTAAATGCCGCTTTATTTGTAATCCTTTTTTCCATATCTATCTTCCTTCCCATAAGTATTTAGTGAACTTACATGACTTATCATAGGCGATTATCCACTTTATATTCTGTAATCTTGCTTACATTTCTGAAATAAGAGCTTCTTACAAGTTTAAACCAAACAAAGTTATAACATAAAAACTGTGAGTTAGCTTACTTTTCAATAGAAAAAAATGACTTATAATGAAAGGGTTTAAAAAGAATGTAAGAAATAAAGAGAAGAGTGAGAAAAATGGGGAATAAAAATAAAAGTGGGACAGCTGAAAAATGTTCAATTGCATTCCAGCTTGTAAAGGTAGGGATTGTCAAATCTAATGTTTTAGCTGTCATTGCTGGAATGTGTTTAGCATGTATTTCGATAGAGGTAACCCTTCTTGAAAATGGGTTAGTTATGGTGCTAACCATTATCGGATCTGCTTTTGTCATAAGCTCGGCCGGAGTATTTAATAATCTTTATGATCGAGATATTGATTTTCTAATGGAAAGGACACGCTACAGACCAACGATTACAGGTGCCATTAGTGACCTCACCGCTTTTATGGCAGGAAGCATCTTGCTTATTGCTGGAGTCGGTTTGCTATATGTAGCGGAGCCGCTTGCTGCTTTATATGGTTGGCTAGGCTGGTTTTTATATTTAGTACCATATACGATATGGTCTAAACGGAGGACCATTTATAATACGGAAATTGGTAGCTTGTCTGGTGCAATAACTCCTCTAATTGGCTGGTCGGCAATTTCGTCAGGTGAACTTCATCTATCTATTATTGGTCTTTTTTTAATCATGGTTTTATGGCAAATGCCCCATTTTTATGCCATTGCCATTCATCGATATGAGGAATATAAACTAGCTAGGATACCTATGCTGCCGGTGATAAAGGGTTTTGAACGAACCTACTTTCAGACACACGTTTACCTACTAGGGTTAATTTTTGCTAGCTTTTTATTTATAGAGTTAAGGGCTATTTTCATCCTGATCCTTTTACTTTCTATTTCTTGGTTCTTACTCAGTGTTAGTTGGAAGAAACGAATGCCATTTAAACAATGGGCGAGTAAGATGTTTGTATTTTAGCTTGTTTATATTACTCTTTTGTATAGTGGAATAATCGTTTATTCGTTGATAGAAGTAATCCTAAGACTGTTAGCTATCTAACATTTTTATTTAAAAAAGTGAGCTATACTCAATAAAGGAAATGAAAAAACATTTGTTTGTACGATGATGAGGAGATGGAAGGAGATGGAATATATGACGAATGAGAATATTTATGATGTAATCATCATTGGAGCAGGTCCTGCTGGGATGACAGCCGCAGTTTATACTTCTCGAGCCAATCTCTCTACCTTAATGATTGAAAGAGGAGTACCTGGAGGACAAATGGCAAATACAGAAGAAGTTGAAAACTATCCTGGTTTTGGTCATATCTTAGGTCCAGATCTCTCCAATAAGATGTTTGAGCATGCAAAGAAGTTTGGCGCACAGTACGCATATGGAGATATAAAAGAGATTGTTAATGGCGAAGAATATAAAACGGTTAGAACCAGTTCAAAGGAATTTAAGGCTCGTTCAGTGATCATCTCAACTGGTGCAGAATATAAGAAACTAGGTGCTCCTGGTGAAAAGGAATTATCAGGACGCGGGGTATCTTATTGCGCAGTCTGTGATGGGGCTTTCTTTAAAGGAAAGGACCTTGTGGTTGTCGGTGGGGGAGACTCTGCTGTAGAAGAAGGAGTATACTTGACAAGATTTGTTAATAAAGTAACGATTGTTCATCGACGTGACGAATTCAGAGCACAAAAAATTATTCAGCAACGTGCGTTTGAGAACGAGAAAATAGAGGTCATCTTTAACACGACAATTCAATCTATACATGAACAAACAGGAAAAGTAGGATCTGTTAAGCTCGTATCTACAGAAGATGGTTCAGAAAAAGAGTTTAAGACAGATGGCGTGTTTATCTATGTGGGAATGGTTCCGTTAACTGCTCCATTTCAAGATCTTGGCATTACGAATTCGATGGGCTACATTGAAACGAACGATCAAATGGAAACAAAGGTCGAAGGCATTTTTGCAGCTGGAGATGTCCGGGAAAAAACGTTACGTCAGATTGTAACAGCTACAGGTGATGGAAGCATCGCTGCACAAAGTGCACAACATTATGTAGAAGAGCTTTTGGAAAATCTAAAACGATAAAGTAGATAAGAAACATTTCTTCTTAAAGGAAATGTTTCTTTTATATTTTTAAAAAAATAGTGGTGATGTCGAAGGAACATATGGATTGAACGCTTGAATGAAGTGGAGGTTGCAATTTATGGAATCTTTGCTTTTTGCAAGCATGATCGTTTCGGTTAAGGTGAGACACCGCCGGAGTATGTGTCGAGAAGGCGCGCAGTTAGCCCCGCGGAAAGCGAATATTCCTGAACGTATATCACACCTTATTTTCAGGGTAGTCCCAAAATAAAAAGGACTGTGAGCACTGTAAATGTAAGCTATCTAACATTATTAAAGTAAGAAAGACCTTATACTCATAAATGTAAAAACAAGTTGTCAGTAACCAAATTAATTTTATGAATGGGAGGAGAATTCTAATGAATGAACAGGTTCCGTTATACGAACAATTACAAGGTGTTGTAGAACAATTTAAGCTGCAAGCACCACAAGAGGTATTAGATAATTTAGCAAAGTCTGTATCGGATTTAATTGAAAAGGAACAAGTGAGTGGGTTAGTGGTAGGCTCAAAGGCTCCCAACTTTACTCTAAAAGACGCAACAGGTAAGGAAGTAACTCTTTCTGAGGAGGTAGCAAAGGGTCCGGTCATTCTTACGTTTTATCGTGGAGGATGGTGCCCATTTTGTAACCTTGAGCTTCAAGCCTATAAAAAGCATATGGATACCATTAAAGAACAAGACGCTCAATTGATTGCGGTAAGTCCAGAATCGCCAGATAATTCGTTGAGCTCAAGAGAAAAGCATGACCTACCTTTCTATGTCTTAAGCGATACAAATAGTCATGTTTCTTCTGCTTACAAAGTAGCTTATGAGGTACCTGAATACTTAGCTGAGACGTTAAAGGGAGCTCTTGGGTTAGACCTCATTAGATATAATGATGCTGATGTGGCCATGCTGCCTGTACCAGCTACGTATATCATTGACAAGGAAGGAATCATTCAACTTGCATTTGTAAACCCTGACTATACCTCCCGTTTAGAGCCAACGAAAGCGATTGAAGTTCTTAACAACTTAAAATAAATTACAATTTCAAAGGAGATTGATATTTATGGCAGTATTAAATGTGACGGATCAAACGTTTTCAAAAGAAACTACTAGTGGATTGGTGTTAGCTGACTTTTTTGCTACATGGTGTGGACCTTGTAAAATGATAGCACAGGTATTAGAAGAGCTTGATCAGGATATGGGAAATCAAGTTAAAATTGTGAAGATTGATGTCGATCAAAACCAAGAAACAGCCAACAAATTTGGTATCATGAGTATTCCGACTCTACTAGTTATGAAAGATGGCAAAGTTGTAGATACTTTGGTTGGTTTGAAATTTAAGGAAGCAATTAAGGAAGCATTAAATAATCATATCTAAACCTAAAAAATCATTGAGAAGTAACCATTTTTTCAGTGTAGTACCTCCTGACACCATCCGTAAATGATGCTAGTTAATTATAGAGCTACTAACTGCATCAAACGGGGATAAAGGAATTCATTCAGAAGAAATGCCCGAATTAGCATCAGGAAAAATGGAGAAACAGTTTTAAAAGCTTTTTGGTAAATAAAAACTTACTATCGCTAATGGCGGAGGAGGAAATGTTCATGTTCACGTTATTTGAAGCTTTCGGTAAAAAAATTGAGATCATCGGAACAAAGAGTTTATTTATTGCACTGGCCATCGTTTATATTTGGATTGGCGCGATGAAATTCACGGTCTACGAAGCGAAGGGAATTGCCCCCTTTGTAAGCAATAGTCCAGTACTTGGATGGCTTTACAACTATTTTTCAATTCAAACGTTTTCTTCTCTATTGGGAATATTAGAATTATTAGTTGGCCTACTCATTCTCAGTCGTTTTGTCTCTCCGAAGCTGTCAGCTGTTGGAGCGTTTCTTTCCTGCATTCTATTTCTGACGACACTGAGTTTCATGATCTCTACGCCGGGGGTCTTTGAGTCGAGCCTCGGATTCCCCGCGCTTTCTGTAGTTCCAGGTCAATTTCTTTTGAAGGATCTCGTCTTGCTGGGCGCTTCTGTGTTTGCCTTGGGCGAGTCTCTGAAGGCTAGCCGCGGAACGCGTCATGAAACCCAGGAGAGGCGCTATCCTGATTTGCAGGAATAATCTTAAAGATCTTTATGTAAAAACAGGGTAAGTTAGAACTGAATCAAAGTTTTACAGAAGAAAACGGAAAGATATTAATTTTGATAGAGAATTTACAAGATATTCATCTTAAAGCCTATTTGGAAGACTGTAACCTTAGCGGGTGCTAAATATATAAAGGGGGCATTCAAATGAATGTACAATTTTCGGAAAGAGCAGTTGAGAGACTGTCCCAAGAACCAGCAATCGCGTATGAGCTAAATCCGAGTCTAGGAGGCTGCTCTATTGGAGCAGATTGGGTGACATTTGTAGGATTGATGGAACTGGATCCGGTGATAAAGGAGCAATTTCTTTCAACAAACTTTATGCCTGTGTTATTAGGTCATAAGTCAGATCACTTATTTGATGAAGATTTAGTCGTGGATTATAATCCAAGTAAGTCTACATTTATATTAAAAAGCAATAGCCAAATCTATACGGCCTATATGAAATTAGACTATAAAAAATAAGAAGGATACAAGCCAAGCATCTTGCATGTAAGATTGCTTTGGTTTGTATTTTTTTAGGGGTGATTAGATTGGAGAGAGTCACGTTAGGAATGGGCTGTTTCTGGGGACCGGAAGCACGCTTTGGTTATCATACAGGTGTAATCAAAACAAGAGTCGGGTATGCAGGGGGAACAGAAGGTCAGCCCACATCCAGAAACACCTTAGACTATACGGAGGCTTTAGAAATACTATATGATGCAGATGTATTGAGTTTAGATCAAATACTGAACCAATTTTTTCAACAGCATAATACGATGAGACCTCCACGCTCGATTAAGTATCGTTCTGTCCTGTTTTATCACAACGAGGAACAGCAGACTAATATGCTTCAAAAAGTAGAGGAAATGAAGCGGTTACATGATGATTGCTATACCTATGTAGAGTTTCTTGATTCCTTTTACGAGGCGGAAATTCGTCATCAGAAGTATTTTCTTCAGAGATGGAAACCTATTTTTAAAAAGTGGCAGGAGCTTCAAGAGGGAAAGGAGTCACTAACTGACTCAACCCTTGCCGTTAGGCTAAATGGACTTTATAAGAGCTGTGGATCACTTGAAGAGTTGAAGCAAGAGTTTCCCGATTCGGCCTTTGACTCTCTTTGGTCTTTAATCAGAGAAGATTCTATGAACCAGATAAACCACTCGGCAGAAGAGCGTAATATTGAACAAACATAGAAGGCAGACGCTACTAAAAAAAGCAGCCCAAAAGAGGGCTGCTCTAATTATAATTTTCTTAAAGCGCGTAATATATCATTTGGTTCTAATCGAGACATAAAGTTAGGGTTGACATGCTTAAACCTGACTTCTCCTGTTTCATCTATCATGAATGTAGCTGGTACGGGCAAAATCCATTTTGCTTTTCCGTTAAAGGACTCTAAATCTAATCCAATCTTCTCATAAGCGTTCTTTAAGTAGTCAGGAACGTCAAAAAGCACATTAAACTTTGCGGACACTATCCCTCTCGGATCACTTAACACTTGGAAATCCAGTTCGTTTTTTTCTTGCGTGGATAAGGTATTGTCAGGAGTTTGTGGACTGATAGCTAATAGCTGTGCTCCTAGCCCATGAACTTCGGGTAAAATCTCTTGGTATGCTTTTAATTGTCGATTATTTGAGGCCATGCAGGCTTTTGAGCGTTCTATTAAGGAGGCGCAAGAATCAGGATTAGTCACAGGAGTCGCAGAAGGTGAGAAGGCCAAAGATTTCACTTTGAAAAACCATCTTGGTGAAGACATAAATCTATATGAAGAGTTAGAAAAAGGGCCGGTAGTGGTAACCTTTTATCGTGGTTCATGGTGTCCTTTCTGGAGTTAGGTGTAGTAATTCACGAGATATAGCATCTAATTCAGCATTTAACGTCATGTTTTTATCTCCTCTTTAATGGATATGTTTATTATCTCCTCTTATTTTTATAATTTATGTAAGCTTCCTTACATTTACTTTTAAAGAAAACATGTAAAATAAAAAATGATAAGTAAGAAGTAAATATACATCCAGTAGCTAAGACAACCTATGAAGGAAAGAAGAGTGAGGAGGATATGATTTTATATACTTTGCCAAGCTGTTGCAAATGTGATGAAGTCATCAAGCTATTTAAGAAGCTAGACCTTGATGTGAAAGTGATAAGTATTTTTGATAATATAGATACAGGGAGAGCCCTTACACTTGATAATGGCCTACCTATGTTAGAGGTGGAAGATGAATGGTTAGATTTTGAGATGATTTTGAAACGATATAGAGAGAGGTGTAATCATGGATAAACTTATGTTACTTTCACAGATTAATTTACTTGATGAGCTTCCGGAAGAAGAATTAAGAAAAATAGATGAAGTGACATTAACAGCACCTATTAAGAAGGGAACCATTATTCTAAGTCCGACTCAACAAATGAGGTCTTTATTTTTCTTGAAAAAAGGTCAGGTTCGACTATATAAAGTGTCTTCGACCGGAAAAGAATTCACGGTTGATCTTTTAAGTGAAGGAAATGTGTTTGGAGAAACATCCAGTTTTTCGTTAACAGAATCTGAAATTTATGCTGAAACAATGGTTGATTCGTTTGTATGCACTCTATCAAAGGACAGATTTGAAGATTTTATCCGACAAAACCCAGATATTGCCATAAAGCTCATTACCATTTTGACTTCAAAGCTTAAAGAGATGTATCAGATTACCGAAAGTATTGCCTATAAAGATGTAAAGTATCGAATTGTACTTCTTCTCATGCAGCTAAGTAATCGATTTGGCATAAGGAGTGGGAGTTGGCAAACGGTCGAAGTTAAAATTACCCAACATGATATCGCGAGTATGATTGGCTCATCTAGAGAAACGGTCAGCCTATTTTTAGGGGAGCTTGAGAAGGAAGAAGTAATTATGAGGAAGCCTTTAAAAATTAATACAGCCTTGACTAAGGAGTTATATGGGGTGGAAGAGGGATAACCGTATACTCTTTGTCTTGTCATGTGCTCTACTAAAGCTAACAAAAAAGTTTCTTGTTTACTGTCATTTCTATGTCTGAAGGAGACACAATGGATTTATTGTTTTTTCACTATCCTCATCCACTCAATTGTTCCTCTTCAGCCATTTACTCCTCGTAATATCCATCCAGTTCTTTACTGTTACTATATCAGAAATAAGAAGATTGTAAAAATATGTTAGTAAGAGGTCTGTGTACGGAAACCTCCGAGTTTGTTCATTATTTTTCAAGATATCCATAATTTGAGGACTATAAAAAATGAGAAAAGCTTTTTACTAAGTATGTAGAGTACAACGCTTTACTGAAAATGTTAGGGAATACCTTAGCGAAAGGATGTTTTAGTTGTGGCAAAGGGCTTAACAGTTGGTCATAAAGCACCAGATTTCAAGCTAGAATCAAGTCAAGGTGGATTCGTTTCATTAAAGGATTTTGAAGGAAAACCACTGTATCTGATTTTTTTACGTGGGACCTGGTGTCCGAGTTGTAGAAAACAATTAGAAATGCTTAAAGATTATTATGATGAATTTTTAAGTAAAGGAATACAGCTAATTGGAATTGCTGGCCAAAAAATAGAGGGGATAATTCAGTATACGGAAGCTACCGGAATTAAAATACCTATATTATCTGATGAAACACGGAAAGTTATAAAGCAATATGAGGTTTTTGTTCCTATTAAATGGGATTCATTCCGTATTGCGATACCAGCTTCCTACTTATTAGATGACCAGCATGTTATTCGTTATTCTTATGTAGGTGATCATCAAAACGACCGTCCCACTGCAGAGGAAATTATGAGTATGATTGAACAGTTGCCTCTACAAATTACTAAGGATTACGATTTTAAAGCAGAGTTGCCCGTCTATATATCTGCCCTAAACGAGACGTTCGGGGATATTAAAAACTCAACAGAATACTCAGTGAAAAGCATTGGGAGCAATTTGTTGAACATAAACAAAGTAGAAAAGAAATGTCAGTTAGTTTTAATGCCCTCTCTGCGTTTGTGGATGTTTTTAATGAAATGACAGACAAGTTAAATGAACACACCGTTAAACTAACTCACTATTCTTCTGATACTAGAGACGTGGCGGAAATGAATAATAAGCTAGCGAATCATGTAAAAGATACAGCAGATATTATGAATGATTTGAGAAACCTTACCCAAAACGTTTCTAAAATGAGTCAGGTCATAATGGAAGTCTCGTCACAAACGAAAATACTTTCCTTAAATGCAAGTATTGAATCTGCACGTACGGGAGAAGCAGGAAAAGGATTTTCTATAGTTGCCCAAGAGGTAGGGAAATTAGCGGCTCAGACAGATTCTGCTTCCCTTGAAATCCGGAGCACGCTTGAGCAAATTGAATCTAAAATTACCCAAAGCTTTACTTCATTTAAAACCTTTGACTCTACTATAGAAGAGGTTAATTCTAAGGTGAGTGGATATGCAGATGGAATTGATAAGGTCTCACATGAATTAAGTGTGTTGTCTGAGCATGCAGCCTCTATTATGAAGGATTCCATTAATATAAAAGAAACACAAGCAGCAATCCAACAAAAAATCTATTCAATTCGAGAGAAAGAAGAGTCAATTAGAAGTGAAATGGATGAGATTAATATAGATATGAATAAGAATGTTGAGATGTTGCAAGAAATAGAAGGTAAGTTAAGATAAATAAAGTGCCTGACCCCCGGCACACTAAAGGATTAACGCACTGGGGGTTTTCTCCTGCTAAAATAGTCATAAAAGTTTATACGTTAATGATAAGAATAGTCTTGCCTATATGCTTTACCATAAATACAAAGGTGAACCGTATCACAAGTGATGGTAAACAGGAAGATGGAGATTACTATATCTATAAATAAACTACGAAAATTGCAAAAAAGTTAATGCGTTAGGAAGACAGGTTCAAAAGAACTTGTCTTTTTTATTTTACCACTTAAAAAATGGACAATTTATCTTATAGATTAATATGTGAGCAAAAGAACGGAGGTGATACAAATGATCAGAGTATTAGGTAGTCATGTTGTAATTGACCTAAGAGGAACAAGTTCAAAAAAAGTTTCCCGAAAAGATTTTGACAAAAGCATAGATGAATTATGTACTGCTTTAAAGAAAAACACTGATGATATTAAACACTTTTTGGATAACTATCCAGATGTATATTCTAAAGGAGGTTATCAGTTAACAATCCGAAATAAATAAACTAGGGGTGAAGATAATGTTTTTAATTGAAAGTGAAAAGTTATGGTGTGAATTTAGATATGATGAAGATTTAACTGAGCAAGAATTATTAAAAAGTATTGAGACAATTTATACCTATATTAAGCAAAACCCCAAAGAAGTAACAGATTTATTCAACAGATTTACAATGAGAGAAAACAACTATATGAGTATAAACTTGGTTAGTTTAGGGTTTGAAAAAGATGAGCAGCAATTATGAGTAATAGGGGCGATGAATGTAGTGGAAGAAGACAAGGATTTATTATTGGATCTATATAAAGATATGGAGAAGTTAGAACTAATCATTTTTGATAGGTCAGCAGAAATACTATTCTATAGAGCATTTATTAAAGAAAAAGGACTTGAAGAAGAATTTGAACAACGAGTGAAGGAAGCTACAGCATTGACAAAAATTAATAGGTTTATATAGCAATTAAAGGAGGGAGGGGCAAATTGCTTCCCCCTTCATTTTCAAACGATACCCCATGAATAGAGGTCTGGTGGTGAAAACATGGAAAAGATAATATGTGGCGCAAAAACTAGGCAAGGAACACCTTGTAAAAAGACACCTTTAAAGAATGGTCGCTGTCGACTACACGGTGGTAAAAGTACAGGACCTAAAAATAAGGAAAAACACCGAGAAAGCCTAAAAGGTAATAAAAATGCAATCGTTACTGGTGAATATGAAAACATTTCATTTGATACGTTATTAGATGATGAAAAGGTACTTTATGAAATGATTCCAGAGGACATAGATAAGCAAGTAAAAGGGAGATATAAGCTACTTGAAATCCGTACTCGGCGTCTTATGAAGCGTTATGCAGAGGAACTTAAAAAAAATAAGCCTGATATCAGATTAATAAACCGTCTAGAAGAAGCGCTAACTAGGATAGATTCAAGAGCAAATGAGCTGATCAGAGAAATGCGCGAACTATCGATTAAAGAGCACCTCGATGAAAATGAACCTTTAGAACAGCTAGTTAGCGTATTGCATGAATTAAGAATAAACAAAGTAAAAGAATAATAATTTATCAGGGAAGTTTAGAAAACTAACAATTATAGTCATGTTAGTTTTCTGTAAGTTAATTGTCTGATTTTATTTCTACAATTCTTAAATCAAAGTCAAATCTTTTAACTTGAGAAATTAAATTTAAGATTGAAATTTTTGCTGGAGTAGAAGTTATTGTATCAGGATTATATAGATTATGATTCTTAGACTTAAACGCAAAAACAAAAGTTATTTTCATAGATGGACTTAATATGGTTTCAATAAATTCTTCAGCGGTGTTGAATTTGTTTAGGAATTTAATAGCTGAATTTCTAGAAGAATCTGATATTTTTGGCATATCTTTATTCTTTATGGATTGGTAATATTCAAGGAGAAACTCTCTGTCATTATATAAAATGGCAGCCTGGATAGATTCCATAGCGATAAGTATTTGTTCACATAAAATACGAGTACTTCCTGCAAGTCCATCTTTAACATGAAATAAAAGGATTTCCTCTTCTTCAATTCTAAGCAAGTCACAAATTTCCACGTTTCTTACAAGCATTTTATCTAATACATAATATCCATCACTATCGTGATATGAATAATTATATTTCCCCTCATCGTCACCAGATTTCCAACTTTTTAATGTAATTGTTTTTGAAGAGTTTTCGTAAATCGGTATTACCCTATCAATAAAGGTTTTGTTAATTTCTTCGATAAAGTTACTATCTAGATAAAACCATTTTCCGTTTATTAGAATGTAATGTGTATTATTATAAATTAAGCTTAGGTCTAATAGGTCTAAAATCCGTTCATAAATTATACGCTCATTGTCAATATAACCTTCTAAGGAAACTGCTTTAAGAAAATCCTCAATAATACTCTTATTTGTCCCAATTATTTTTTCAAAATAAAACTTATTAAAAACTTCAATTATGTCAACAAATTCAACTTCATTCTCATATCGTCCTAGTTCTTTTCCATTTGAATTCCGCTTTTTTAAAACATAATAATCACAGTCTATATATAAGTTGTTTGAATTTAAAATTTTTATATTAGAATTATTGATTTCTTCTTTATTTCGATTTAATGATTCAAATATCATGCGTTCTAACTCGGAATTCAGTTCTTTAAAAAGTGAATCTCTATAATCCACCTCATGGAATTTATTTATATTATGCTCCGAATCTACATGATTGATAAGTCGGTCAAGATTTTTCATAAATATATCTAGTTCTTTTAAATTTAGAGATTTTCCTAGCTTAATAGAATCGCGTGCAAGAAAATTAAAACCTTCTTTTTTCTCTTTAATATTTACACCAAATTCTCTACATATTTTCTCCTTAGTAAGGAAAGTATTTATCTCTTTGAAATAATTACTTATATTGTTTTCAGATATTAAGTTAACGAAATTATTAAAATATTGTTGTCCACTAAAGCGGTTTCCTTGTAAAGATCTGTCAGCAATACTTTTGATGATGTTATCTCTAGGAAGCATAATTTTTGATAGAATCTCCAATCCAAAAGCATAATCTTTGTATTCACTAATAACTAAATGCCCCTTACCACCAGTTATTGCAAAAAAATTATTTTGAATCTTTATAAAAAATAAGAATGAGTGGCTAATGTTTTTAATTTGCCTAATGTCATCGTAAAGTAACTCATTCAATGTATCCTTCCATTGAGGAGTGGTCTGATGCATAGCAACATAAACTTTGATACTTTCTATATGTTTAAAAGGAATTTGAGTATTAATTTTTTTTAGCTTATATGTTTCTAATTCTGATTCATCTGTATTTTCATTTTGACTGTGGTTATATTTGTGAACAATTTCCTCGCAATACTGATCAAAATTATAGCTATCATTTTTTAATTGATATACTGTAAATTTAGCAGACCTCATAATTCCCCTCCATAGCACTAAAGGCTCGAATATATTTTATCATATTTAAGTGTTTATTGGATTAAAAAGGTAATTCAATAGATTAAAAGAAGTGGTCGATTGTATGTAAATATGAAATAAAGACTTCTTACATAAATCAATATATGGTATGATTTAACATATTCTTTTTTCTCTCATAAGGAGTGGAGCGATGTTAAATTCGGCAGTTATTCCCCAAGCAGATAGACTTGAAGATGTCATTAGAGGTATAGAAGCAGTTGCGCGTGGAGCGAGAACCTATCAAGAAATTGCACATGCAATAGGAAAAGTTGAGAGGCAAGGACGTTATTATAGATTGGCTGGAGAGCAACTGGGTATGATTAGTTTGGCGGGAAAAAATCATTCTGAATTAACACCTAAAGGTAGGGAGTTTCTATCTCTACCTAAAGACGCAAGACAAGTGTTCTTAGCTAACGCTGCTTTAGATAATCAAGCCTTAAGTTTGGTATTCGAATTTATAGAAGACAATCCTAATTCGACTAGAATAGATGTTTCACAGTATTTAAGATCTCTAAATATCAGTGAAAGCGTAGCTCATAGGCGATCTACTACTACGATTGAACGCCGTTTAAAAATAAGATATCTAGACTTCATGAGTTTTTCTACATTAATTTAGAGACAAGGCCAACTTTTGGTCCTTGTCTTTTTTTTGAACAATTTGAGTAAGAAACGCTGTAAAAAGTAATTATACATGTTGTTTGGCTGCTTTTTTATAACATCTTATACATAAGAGTTTACAAAAGTAACGAGAGGTCCTATACTCGTTTTACAAATTTAGGAAGGTCGTGTATGTATGGAAAAAGTATTTGGTTATGTTCGTGTTTCGACTGAAACCCAAGCTGAAAAAGGATATGGAAAAGATGTTCAAGAAACAGCTATTAAAGAGTATTGCAAAATAAATAAGTTAGAAATAGTTACAGTTTTTAGGGATTTAGGAGTAAGTGGTACTTTATTTCCACGTGATGGGATAACAGATTTATTTGCTGCTTTATCTGAGGGAGTTATCAAAAGAGTAGTTGTAATGAATACTAGCCGCTTATGGAGGGCAGATAATGCGAAGGTAATGATAAAAAGACAACTTATGAAAGACAGTGTAAGAGTAACTAGCATTGAACAACCTACCTATTCCATTTACGACAGAGATCCAAATGACTTTTTACTTAATGGAATGATGGAATTACTTGATCAATACGATCGATTAAGCATCAATATGAAGCTGGCAAATGGAAGACGTCAAAAGGCTAAAGGTGGAACTAAGGCTTGTGGGAATCCTCCACTTGGCTACAAGTGGAAGCATGAAGGGGTTCAAAAGCCTATTGTGGTACTTGATGACGGGAAAGTGGAAATTGTTAAAGAAATATTTAGAAGTTATTTAGACTTAAAATCCATTAGGAAGGTTCAACATAATTTATGTGAGTTAGGTTATAAAACCCATCATGGAAAAGATTTTTCTACTATGGCGATACGAAATATCTTAACTAATCGCTTCTACTTGGGAGAAGTAAGACATTTAGATTTAATTGTAAAAGGCCAACATCCACCACTTATTAATGTAATTTCTTTCGGCAAAGTTCAATCCCAATTAAGAAGAAATCAAAGAAAGGGGGCATAGCTTTTGAAATATGATATTGAGAGATTGATAAATCTACCAAGAAAATCCTCAAAAGACTACTTAGAACTTATGCACCAGGCACTTGAACTAGGCGATAAACAATGGTTTGAAGAACTAGCAAAAGAAAAGGTTCGTATTGAAAAAATTGAAGAAAAAATAAAAAAAGAGTTGGGTTGGAGAGGAGAAAATTAAATGGAGATTAACAAATGTCTTAGTTTATTTGATGATTATATAGTTACACCAGGATTCAATAGGACTGATATATCAACATGGTTTAGCCAAAGTGCAAAAAAAGGTTATAAGAGAGGGGTTTATGCAGTACTTAACTATCGACTTGAAGTACTTTATGTTGGTTCTTCAACTAATTTACGTAAGAGAGTTCCGGAACATTTATATCAAGATAAACTAACCGGCCATTTCCAAGAAGTACTGCTAATTGGTATTAAGAATCTAGAAGGAGATGTAACTTCCTTAGAGAGAGAATATATCAGGTTGTTAAATCCTAAGCTAAACAAGTATCGATATTAGGATGTTTTAAAAGTCCGGTATAAAGGTCAAGCTGTGTAGCTTGATCTTTTTTTATAAAAAATTTCAATCGTATTTAAAAAAGAGATGATTTATCCAATATGTTAAATGTAACGAGATTGGTTGCTATGCAATTTTAAAAGGTGACACCATGTTAACCCCTATTAAACACAAATAATATTCATATAAAGGTTCTCGTGGCGTAAATAACCATTTCGCTAAATTAACTATTGTAACGATTAAGTTCTTGTAATTAAGTACTTAATCTATCAACCAATCATCACTTATAAACTTAAAAAACTTATCGCCTTAAACCAGATATTAAGGAGATGAGCTTATTGTTAGCCAGTGTAAAGCTAGACAAATTGGTATTAGAATATGTCAACATACCTCTAAACATCTTTGATGCAATAAAGGATGACTGGAATATTAGCGACATAAAAAGTAATGAGGGTTTTCACTATCACCGTTGTTTGCAGATAACCAAAAATGATACTTATATTAAACTTTATTATCAGTCTAAATACGAAATATGGAAGCCAGTTGGGAAACTCCGATTAGAAACTCAACCGGAATACTTATGTGAATTTTCATCATTACTAAAGAAACTGAAAGAGATAAGTCGAGATGTTTATTTTGTTTCTATGGATGTTGCATTTGACTTTCCCATACATCAAAGTAATTTGCTTGTTACTTCTAATACAGGCAGGGAGATGAATTTATTTCAAGGGACACGATACTTTGGGGGTAAAGGTCAACGGGGGAAAAACGGTTATTGCCGAATATATGACAAAAAACAAGAACTATTAAACAGAGAAGTAATTAAAGGTGAGTTAACAAGAGTGGAAATCGTCTATAAATCGAAATTAGTACTAGCCGATCTAGCTAACCACCCACCATCTTTTAATAAATATTACTCCGGGTGGATAGTTGATAAGGATATTAAGGTCCCACCGATTTATAAAGCTATAATTATTTGTTTGCAAAAAGGTGATATGACGATTAATGAGTTTTCAAGGCATTATAGAAGAGTTATAAAAAATCTGTTTAAAGACCAGACAATTATAGACTTTGACGAACATATAAGAAAATTATGGATTGACCAAGTATCGAATATTAATAGGTTCGTAGTGTAATACCCAATTTCAAGAAATTATACTTATCGCTACCCACCAAAGTAAATACCACTAAAAGTAAAAGTTATTAGGGGTGAAAAAATGAGAAAATCTTTATTTGTACAAAGTAAAGCAGAAGACATGAAGCAAGAGGCAATACAAACTCTTGCAATGCTGATAAAAAAATACTCAATTGAATTTAAAAACATTCAAAAGAAAGACAGGGGTGTTTAAAAATGAAGGCTGCAGTTTATACAAGAGTATCAACTGAAGAACAGACAAAAGGCCAATCTCTCGATTTTCAAGAAGATTTAATAAAGAATTATGCGGATGGTAAAGGCTATGAAATATATGACGTATATCGAGATGAAGGATATTCGGGTAAAGATTTAAATAGACCTGAGTTCCAAAGACTTATAACAGACTTGCGAAATGACAAATTTGATGTAATTTTAGCATGGCATGTAGATAGAATTTCTAGAAACAATGCTGATGTTATCCTACTGATTAATGATGAATTGAATCCTAATAATAAAAAATTAGTGATTACATCGGGAGATATTGACTCGTCAGATAGCAACGGATACATGTATATATCTTTTCTTAGTACATTTGCAAGATTCGAAAGGTCAATGATAATTGAACGTGTAAATGCAGGAATGCAAAAACGAGCAGAAAAAGGTTTATGGAATGGTGGAGCTATTTTAGGTTACGACACAATAGATAAAGCACTAGTTGTTAATGAAAGAGAAGAATCAATTGTAAAGGAGATATTTAAACACCGGGCAGAGGGAAAAGGTTACAAATATATAGCAAATGAATTGAATACCAAAGGAATTAAGACTAAGAAAGGGAAAGCTTTTAGTATACCTGGGATTAAGCTGATTTTAAATAATCACATCTATATTGGTAAAATGGTATGGAAAAAGCATCAAGATTGGAGTACTAAAAGAAGGAAAGGAAGGACTGAACCTATAATAGTAGATGGAATTCATGAGCCAATAATTGAAAAAGAATTATGGGAAAAAGTCCAAACAGTGAATAAGCTGCAAAAGAAAACATTTACAACAAACAGAAATTTCAATGGGAATTTCTACTTGTCCGGTATTCTAAAGTGTCCAAAATGTGGTGCAGGTACCGTTATGAGTAAATCAAAAAAGAAAAATGGTGATTACCATTTCTATTATATGTGTCAATCATTTCATAGCAAAGGTAAGTCAGTCTGTAGAGCTAACTTAATTAAAAAAGAAATTGTAGAAGAAAAGGTCTTTAAAGAAATAAGTTTTCTAGTCAATAATGGTGATGTATTGAATGCCTTAATAAAAGAGTTAGGTAAAGACAATGTAGTTGCAAAAGAAGCATATCAAGCAGAAATTAATCTTTATAAGAAGAAACAAAAAGAATTAATCGAAAGACGGTCAAAATTAGATGAGGATTACTTTATGGGTAATATTGAAAGTACAACATATAATCGTCTAATGATAGGTATTGAAAAACAAATAAAAGATATCGAGAGAGGTATTAGACGATTAGAGCAAGAAATTACGTCCAATGAAGAAAAGGTTGATAAAGACTTAATTCTAGACACTTTGAAGAACTTTGAACAGTTCTTTGCACTTGTCAGTGATGAAGAAAGAAAACTACTCATTAGATCTTTAATAAAAGAAATACAGATGGAGGAGAACCGGAAGGATGTCAAAGAGATAACCTTCTGGTTTTCTTCTGTCCCTAGTTTACCATCTAATAAAGCGGGCAGAACCGTATCATAAGTAAATGAGGTTCATAAATAATTTCATTCTAGCGTTAATAAAACCAACATTTTTAAAAATGGGAAGTTGAAACCCACAGCATCCATTACGATAGAAAAATTTATCAAGAACCAGGCACTACAAAAAATTTTCATCATATATAGTTGATATCCGTTCGGATTTGATGAGGAGGATATCATTCATGCAACCTATTTTACCTATGGAAAAATATTTTGGTCAGTTTGAACTGGTGCATGCTTTTTATGGGGCTATGCCTACAGGTGTCAGCGTTTCCGAAACCGGTCGTATTTTTGTCTGCTTTCCGAAATGGGGAGACGACGTTCAATTTACTGTGGCGGAAATTGTTGAGGGTGAATTGCAGCCTTATCCCAATTTAGAAATAAATTTGATTAATTATGGTAATATTACAATGTCTTTCGTAAGTGTCCAAAGTATCGTTGCTGATGGAAGAGGAACACTTTGGGTACTAGATACAGGGGCACCAAATTTTTCTGTACCTATTAAAGGGGGAGCAAAATTAGTTGCTGTTGATTTAAGCACGAATACAATAAGGAGAGTATATACCTTTACAGAAGATGTTGTCTTGCCAACAACTTATCTGAATGATGTCCGTTTGGATTTTCGGGTTGGAAGAGCAGGGTATGCATATATAACGGATTCTTCTACCAGAGGGCCAGGGGCTATTATCGTCGTAGATTTAGAAAATGGGAACGCGTTTAGACGGTTAAATGGGGCAATATCAACTTCACCTGATCCCTATTTTTTACCGAAAGTAGAAGGTGAAATTTTGATGAATCGAAACCCGGACGGCTCGACTTTCCCATTTAGATTGGCTTCCGATAGTTTAGCGATTTCTCCTGATGGAAAGGTTTTATTTTATGCTCCTCTAACCAGCCGTCAACTGTTCTCAATCTCAACAGAAGCCCTAAGAGACAGACAGATACAGGACATGAATTTATCCCAATATGTGCAGTATTGGGGGGAAAAAGGTGCGTCTGATGGAATGATTACCGGCGCAAAAGGAACCGTTTATGCGGGAGACTATGAAAACAACAGTATCCGGAAGATATTGCCGAATGGCGCAATGGAAACCATTGCACATGACCCGAGAATTTTATGGCCGGATACTTTTTCGATTGGCCCCGATCAATACATATATGTCATTGTGAATCAATTACATCGGCAGGCGAGATTTCATTATGGATGAGACCTGCGGGAAAAACCATATAGTTTACTTCGTATGAGAATTGATGAATTCCCTGCTCCTACCTTTTCATAATAATGTTAAAAGAAGGTAGCTATCTCTCATCAGATAAAGGATAGAAAAACAATTCTTGAAAGGCTTTTGACTAATCCTATATATAGCCGTGATAACATTCTATGAAATGAAAACGTATCAGAGTAGCCTTAAACATCTGATACTTTTTTGTTAATTGTTGATATGACAGCATTTTTACCATTAATATCCGTTGCCAGTATCGTTGATGTGATCACTGATAGCAGTATGTACATATATGCTTCAACAATCTCCTTTTAATAAAATCATATACATTCTGGCATGTACTAATAGCGCTGATTTAATGTAATTAGTTAAGTTAGAAAATCTTAAAATACCTTCCATTAAAAGTAGTGACTAACCACACACAAGCCACATTGAATGTGTGGCTAACCCATTACGAGTATAGATAGAAAAGGGTACCCCAGATTTTACTGAGGTACCCTTAATCTGTATTTTTAGAATACTTTTGTAGTCCAATCCTCACAATTCCAAATATCAGTCGCAATTTCACGATAGAAATCAGGTTCGTGTGATACCATTAAGATACTTCCGCGATATTCCTTTAGAGCACGCTTCAATTCTTCTTTTGCATCTACATCTAAGTGATTGGTAGGTTCATCTAGAATTAATAAATTCGTTTCTGTGTTAAGAATTTTACACAATCTAACTTTGGCTTTTTCGCCACCTGAAAGGACTTCGACTTTACTTTCAATATGTTTCGTTGTTAATCCACATTTTGCAAGAGCAGCACGGACTTCAGCCTGATTCATGCTTGGGAACGTGCTCCAAATTTCTTCAATACAAGTGTTGTAGTTAGATTGTTTAACTTCCTGCTCGAAGTACCCGATATGTTGATGCTCACCGCGTTCCACTTCACCCGAAATCGGATTTATCAACCCAAGAATACTTTTTAACAGGGTAGACTTCCCGATACCGTTTGCACCAACGAAAGCAATTTTTTGCCCGCGTTCCATTTTCAGATTTAGAGGACGAGAAAGTGGTTCATTGTAACCAATAACAAGATCTTTAGTCTCGAAAATCCAGCGACTAGCTGTGCGAGCTTCTTTGAAATGAAACTCAGGTTTTGGTTTCTCTTTCCCCAATTCAATAACTTCCATTTTGTCGAGCTTCTTTTGACGAGACATCGCCATATTACGAGTCGCAACACTTGCCTTGTTACGAGCAACGAAATCCTTTAAATCAGCAATTTCTTGTTGTTGACGCTTGTAAGCAGACTCTAGCTGTTGCTTTTTCATTTCATATATTTTCAAGAAGTTATCATAGTCACCAACATAGCGGTTCAACTCTTGATTTTCCATGTGATAGATCAAGTTAACAACATTGTTCAAGAATGGAATATCATGTGAAATTAAGATAAATGCATTCTCATATTCCTGTAAATATCGCTTTAACCATTCGATATGCTGTTCATCTAAATAGTTCGTAGGCTCGTCTAGTAATAGGATTTCAGGTTTTTCTAACAAAAGCTTAGCTAGCAAAACTTTCGTACGTTGCCCACCGCTAAGATCATTTACATCTCTATCAAGTCCAACATCATCTAATCCCAGACCACGAGCAACTTCCTCAACTTTTGAATTGATTTGATAGAAATCATTACTATCTAACGTTTCTTGTAGCTCTCCAACTTCTGCAAGTAATGCATCGATATCCGCACCTTCTTCACCCATTTTTGCATAAAGTGCATTAATCTCTGATTCAGCATCAAAAAGATATTGAAAAGCAGTACTTAAAGCATCACGCATTGTAGTGCCTTTTTGAAGTATAGCATGCTGATCTAAATAACCAACACGAACTTTTCGTGACCACTCCACTTTCCCTTCGTCGGGTTGCAACTTCCCAGTAACAATGTTCATGAAGGTAGATTTACCCTCACCATTAGCACCAACTAGTCCAACGTGTTCGCCTTTTAAAAGTCGAAAAGACACATCATTAAAAATTGCACGATCACCGAAACCATGACTTAACTTTTGTACATTTAATACGCTCATTTTTTTAACCCCTTATCTAATATCACATGTGGATATCTTACTAAATTCTGACTAGATTTTCTATCATGAATTTATTACAATTTGCAAAATGTAATTCGATTTTCGCTTTAATTGAAGTTAGTCCCTTCTTAAATGAGGGTATTGAATGAAAGTTATTTGAGCTCTAAACTTAGATTCTAAATAAACATGCAGGACTTATCAACACCCCATTTATTTCCTTGGACAGCAAAGGGATGGCACAACTGCTTCCTTTCCAAATTGGGAACTTACAAGGACGTTCGTTATGAGGGAGTAGGTCTGGTTTTGGATATAGAGTTTGAGGAGAATAATTGTGTCTTACCGTTTTTTACGATCTTTTTTAAAAATAAAGCCTTAACAAATGCAGAAGTATCTACCATAAGTAAATTAACTTTAATTAAGAAATATAAGATAAAACAATTGACAAATTTAGGGAACCTTTTAAACTATAATTGACTCTATCCTCAGATTCTTCTGCAATAAAATCTTCTATCTTTCCTGTTAAAGTTTATCATTATAATTTTTAACTTACCTTATACTTTCTTCAAAATTACATTTCTTATTTTTTTACTTCACATTTATACCAGCTAATTTTTAAAATACTTAAATATATAAAGGAGATGATTGTTTCGTGGCATCAAATATGTATGCTGTTAAATGCTTATGTTGTGGGCGTTCTGCATTTGAATTCCCGCCTGAAAATTTCTATTTGTCGTTTGAAGAATATTGTGAAAGGATGTTTGCGAAGTATGGGGCTTCTGACTATGACTTTATGATTCCGATTGAGGAATAGCATTAGTCTTTGAAGATAATTTGAAGAAGAGTTGAGGATGGAGGATTTATTGGGTAGGAGGAAGGTGCATTGGGATTTGAAGAAGATTATCAGGTCTTTATGAATGCTCACTTACAAGCAAGAACCGGAGAAAGATTACGACGATTACAAGAAGGCCACAACCAAGCTGAAAAATTGTTTTTGGAACAAGTGTGGTGGCCCTCATTTTATCATTTTCAATAGCTACATCCAGAGTATGAGGTTAATGATTTCAAGGAAGACAATAGATATTTGGATTTTGCTTATATTCGTCCAGCCATCCGGATTTGTTTCGAGGTCGACGGGTATGGCCCTCACTTAAGGAATATAAGCAGATGGAAATTTTCTGACAATCTAGAACGTCAAAATCAGTTGGTGATTGACGGATGGACCGTGATCCGCTTTTCTTATGACCAAGTTAAAGAGAAACCACGACGATGTCAGCAGGTTATTCAGCAAGTGGTTGGCCGTTGGCTAGGTGAAGATCTGGACCAGATCTCTCTGTCCTTTGTTGAGAAGGAAGTACTACGGTTTGCCATTCGAAAAGGAGAAGCCATTTTCCCAATAGAATTGCAGAATCATTTGAAGCTAAGTGACAAGACGGTAAAAAAAGTCCTTTCTCAACTAGTCGATAAAAAGGTGCTGATTCCCGCATCTGGAGTTACAAGGGTTCGTTCTTATAGGTTGGGGAATCAAGTTAAGCACCTGATTTAATAACAGACGGAAAAATTCCGCTTAAATTGCTATTTATATGAAAAATAGCTTAAATAGACGGAGATACTCCGATTATTAACCCAAAATGTATGAAAATAGCGAATTTTAGTTTGAATAAACGGGAAATTTCCCCTTATATTCTTCAAAACAAGCTCATTGCTTGATTTAACCGGAGAATTTCCGCTTATTTTACTTATTTTTATTACTAACTACAACAAAAAGGTTGCGGACAACCCCTCATAAAGGACTATCCGCAACCTATAAAGAACATCGCTACAACTCTTTAACTAAAAGTCAATTCCTTATTAGCTATATTTTTCACATGATGCCGCCCAATCGGCACCACCGAAGGAGAACCAGAAACCGGATCCTCCACAACAGTACAATGTAACCCAAAAATATCCTCAATCAATTCACTTGTAATAACCTCTTTTGGTGCACCCTCTGCAACTAGCTTTCCTTTATAAAGAGCAAAAATATGGTCTGCATATCGTGCGGACAGGTTGATATCATGAAGAACCATGACAATGGTTGTTCCGTATTTTTGGTTAAGGTCTGTTAGCAGGTCGAGAATTTCAACTTGATAGGTGATGTCTAAATAGGTTGTTGGTTCATCAAGAAACAGGATGTCTGTTTGTTGTGCTAGAGCCATGGCAATCCATACACGCTGCCTTTGACCACCTGAAAGTTCATCAATATGTCGATCTGCAAATTCAGTGATTTTCATCATTTCCATTGCTTCAGCAACTGCTTCATAATCTTTTTTTGTCCAGCCCTTTAAAAATGACTGGTGTGGAAATCTGCCTCGTCCAACTAAGTCTGAAACGGTAATTCCTTCGGGGACAATAGGTGATTGTGGAAGTAATCCTAATACACGGGCTAACTGTTTTGGTGGAATGCTATGAATTGATTTTCCACCTAAGGTAACTTGGCCGGAAGTAGGTTTAATAAGTCTAGCCATTGTTTTAAGTAGGGTAGACTTACCACAACCGTTTGCACCGATAATAATGCTTATTTTATTGCTTGGAATGCTAATACTTACATCATGTAAAATCGTTTTATTATCGTATCCAGCTGTGATTCCTTCAGCTTGAAAAGCATGTGTTGGTTTCATTATAAATCTCCCTTCCGATTCATTCGGATTAGCAAGTAGATCAAGTATGGTGCTCCAAGTATGCCTGTAATCACACCAACAGGGTATCTAGCAACAAATGCGAATTGTCCTATAAGATCTGATGCTAAAACTAAAATGATGCCAACAAGACCTGCTGGGATCACACCTGAAAATCCAACACCAACTAGTCTTTTTGCGATAGGTCCAGAAAGGAACGCAATAAAGGCGATAGGTCCCGTTGTAGCGGTAGCTAACGAAATAATAAGCACCGAACTGATAATAAGTACAAAACGTGTCTTATTTGTATCAACTCCAAGTGAAGTTGCAGCTTGCTCCCCAAGTTCTAACATATCTAATCGTTTTCCGAACGCGATAATAATTGGGGCAAAGATAAGAACTGTGATCATAAGAGGGTACAGTTCCTCCATTTTAGCACCATTTAGACTACCACTTAGCCATCTCATTGCAGTTGGAAGATCATGCTGCTGACCAATCAGCAATAAGTAAGATACAACAGCATTTAGCATGGCTTGAATACCAATTCCTATTAATATTAATCTACCAATTGAAAAAGAAGTACCTTTTGATAAGAGAAAAATAACGATTACTGTAGCAAGTCCACCAATAATAGAAGCAATGGAAACAAAGGTATTACTTGCATGAAGAACAATGATACAAAAAACAGCAGCAGCACTTGAACCAGCTGTTATTCCGATGACATTAGGATTTGCTAGGGGGTTACGAAGCATCGTTTGAAAAACATATCCAGCAACACCAAAAGCAAATCCAGCAAAAACACCTGCAACCATTCTTGGAAAACGTATTGTTCCTACTGCAAATGATGCACCTTTTACTTTCTCACCTAGTAGGACACTTATGACATCTGAAACAGGATAAATGGTGTTTCCTAGCATAAGCATTGTGCAGCAAAGTGCAAAGGCAATGATTGCGAGTAAAGAAGTGACAAGGACAAAACGACGACGTCTTTTTATTCTACCTATCATAATAAGATTCATTGATTCATTCATCATAGTGCACGCATTTTCGCTTTCATAGTTATTAAGATTAAGATAGGAGCCCCAATAAATGCTGTAACAACACCAACTTCAAGCTCACCAGGACTTCCTAAAATTCGACCGAAAACATCTGATATTGTTAGGATAATGGCACCTGAAAGAGCTGACATTGGAATAACATATCGCAAATCAGGACCAATCATGAGTCGAATCACATGTGTTGCTAATAAACCAATAAAGCCGATAGGACCTGCAAGTGCTGTTGCCACACCGCACAATAGTACTCCACCAAAGGCAGCGATAAGCCTAAGTGTTCCTGTACGTACACCTAAACCAGTAGCAGCTTCATCACCTAATGCTAATGCATTTAGTGCTGGAGCAGTAAAGATGGCTATTAGGATTCCAACAATAAGAAAAGGAATAAAAAGAGAGATTGAGCTCCAATTTCCTGCGCCGACACTACCAACCTGCCAAAATCTAAATTGATCCATAACGTTTGAGCGAGGAATCATAATGGCCATTACAAGAGAGGATAATGCAGCACTTGTAGCAGCACCTGCTAAAACGAGTTTAAGGGGCGTGGCTCCGCCACTCCCCATTGAACCAATTCCGAATACAAAAATGGCAGTTAGAATTGCACCTGCTAATGCAAGCCAAATATATTGACTAGCACTGCTAATATTTAAAAAAGAGATTCCACAAACAACGAATAGTGCTGCCCCTGTGTTAACTCCCAATATGCTAGGGTCTGCAATAGGATTACGAGTAACCGATTGCATAAGAGCACCAGAAACTCCCAATGCAGCACCACACATAAAACTAAATACTGTTCTAGCAATTCTTTGGCGAACAACATTTGCTCCATGAGAATCCACATCAGGATGGAATAAGCCATCAATCAGCTCATTCCATCCAACTATACGAGATCCAAAGGCTAGAGAAGCCAATACACATATACCGAGTAAAACAATAGAAAGTATAAGTACTTTTATAAAATTTTTCGGTATAAGTAACTGCTTATTTTCTGAAACGGATGTATGATCCATTTTATTTCACTTTGCTTACAGCTTCTGAGAGTAATGTTAAATACTCATCAATTGAGTACTCAATTGAAAGTGGGCTTGGAGTACCTGCTGCAGCAAGTGGAGTGTTATCTCCAATAATAACAACAGAACCTCTCTCGATCGCTGGGACTTTTCCAAGGATTGGATCAGCCTGTAAAGCTGCAAGGGTATTTTCATCACCATATGATACTAAAATTTCAGCATCGTTAAGCATGTCGGCATTTTCAGCACTTACTTCTATATAAAAACTATTAGGATCAGTTATTTGACTTGTAATACTTTCAGGATATTCCATTCCTAGCTCAGTAAGGAATGCACCACGTGGATCTCCTGGTGAGTAGATGTAGAACTTAGATAAATCTTCGGCACTAATACTTACAAATGCAGCCTTTTTCCCTTTAATTTCAGCATGCTCACTAGCTTTTTCTTCAATTAATTTCTCTGTGTCGGCAATAAGTTGTTTACCTTCTTCTTCCATTCCCATACCCATAGCATTGAATGTAACTTGTTCACGCCATGAAGCTACCCAAGGGCTCGTTTGATAGGCAACAACTGGAGCGATTTCACTTAATGTATCATATTCTTCTTGAGTAATACCAGAGTATGCTGCAAGAATAACATCTGGATTAACATCTGCAATTGCTTCAAAATCTAAACCATCAGTATCTTGAAAGATAGTTGGCGTTTCGGCATTAAGTTCTTTTAACTTTTCTGAAGTCCAAGGTAACATACCGCTATCATCTTGAACACCATAGTTTGCAGCTGAGAAACCTACAGGCACAACATCAAGAGCAAGAGCAACGTCATGGTTTGACCATGCAATCGTAGCAACGCGTTCAGGTTTTTCTTCAATAGTTGTTTCACCAAATGCGTGTTCAATCACGATTGGATATTCAGTTGTTCCTTCTTCAGTTTCCGTTGTTTCTGTATTTGTTCCCTCATTAGATTCTGATTCAGTATTTTCAGTTGCTTGCTCACCTGAACAACCAACTAATACAAGCATAAGGATTGCAATTAATAATGTTGAGAGTAATGAAATATTACGTTTAGCCGTCATTGTAAACCCTTCCTTAATATAAGTTTATTTGATAATAATTATCATTATCACAACTATATATCCTATTTAAAAGGTTGTCAACAGTTCTTGTGTGGTGCCTGGCACTTCCCGATAAATGTCGAATCATTAAAAAAACAGGTACTGAAACATACCTGTCTTTTCAATTTAATATTTCAATAAAGATTTCTAAAACCTCACAAGCACCTGAACCAAATCCTCAATCCTTCCATCCCGTGGACTTCGAGTATAAACCCATAATTCCCCAGAACCAGCAGTTGGTTGCTGATTAAATGTGATAGGAATGGAGAAGGATCCATATGCAGGGGCACCTGCTGTTGTTTGGATCGGTGATTCCTGGGTTACAATTTGACCATTATCATCAACAATACGATAGAGAATGACTCCTTCAAAGGCACGGGCAAATCCTGAAAGTTGCTGACCAGCACGAATGACTGTTCCGGGTAAAGGTTGAAAAATAACAATATTTTTAGATGTTGGAAGCGGGATAATAAGTTGATATCCAGGATAAATAACATCAGGTGAGATACCTGGTCGCTGGCGATTCGCATCAAGTAGTGTTGATAAAGAAATTCCAAAGCGTTTGGCAATTTTGTTTAATGTATCTCCTTCTTCAACTAAATAAACAAGAGAAGGGACGCTTAGAATTTGATTTTGATAAATAACGTTAGGGTTAACAATTTGTGTATTTATCCCTTGAAGTAAATCTACATTTGTTGAATATCGTTGAGCGATGCTATTTAGTGTTTCACCAGCATTAACAATGTGATTTACCTGTCTATTACCAGGTGCTGAGATAACTAATACCTCACCAGGAAAGATGAGATATGGATCTGTAACAGGAGGGTAGATCGCATTTGCTTCTACTAGGAGAGGAACAGTTCCTCCAATTCTCGAGGCTATGGAATACACGGTGTCTCCTTGTTTAACAGTATAGACAAAAGAAGTACCATCAACGACAGGCATAACGATCACTCCTATGAATGTTTTGCTATTCATATTCATGATATTCGTTAACGTGAGGAAGGATGATCAGTAAAGAAAAATAGTAAAATAAATTTGTTATATTATGAAGTTACTCTTCAGATCATCCTTAAAATTTATTCCATAACAGGCACATTAGATCGAAAAAATTACAAACCAAACCTCTCGAGTGAAAATATTGAAAGATCAAACTTGCTTTCTCCGTTCATAGCTAATTCGCTTAATACTTCTCCCATTACGCTTGCGAATTTAAAACCATGTCCAGAGAAACCACAGGCCAAAATAATGTGATCATGCTTAGGAAGGTGATCGATGATAAAATGATTGTCCCTTGAAATTGTATATAAACAAGTTTTACCGTGATTTAGTAATCCGTTTGCTTCGGGCATGTAGTTTTTAAGGAAAAAACGGAGTTCGTCTTCATCTGTATCAAATTGTCCAAAATTCTGAGTATGCTTGTTAGGATCAATATCTTGTCCACCATCTGATTTCCCAATTTTAAGACCTTTTCCATCTATGCTTGGGAATCCATAACACATATTTTCCTTATCCTCTATATAAAAGGATGGGAAGTTGTCAACATCATACAGGTTAGCAGGTGCGTCAAACCAACCGAAGGCTTTACGAGTTGGCTGAATAGGAAGTGCTAAATCAGGTAACAGTTTAGAGGCCCATGCACCAACTGTAACAATGACCTTTTTAGCCCAAAATACCTTATTTTCAGTTATGATTTTGACAAGAGATTTACCATCTATTTCAATTTGCTGAACAGGAGTATTTGTCTCAAGCTGTGCTCCATGATGAATAGCAATTTCTTTGTAGGCTTGAATAGCGTTTTCACTATAAATTAACCCTGATTCTGCTTCAAAGCATCCAATAAAATGTTCTGGAACAGAAAATCCCGGCCATCTTTTTTTCACCTCATTGCTAGTAAGTACCTCTAATGGCAATTCGTATTTGTTTGCAGCAGCTATTGTTTCCTGTAGAAATGTGGAGTCTTTTGGTCCGAGTCCAATAACACCTGTTTTTTCAAATATCTTATAGCCAGTTTGGGCTTCTAAATCCTCCCATAATTGTTGGGCACGTTTTACTAAACTTACATATTGTCTGCCTTCACCATAGGCATGCCGAATCATTCGAGTATCTCCATGGTGGCTTCCGCGATTATGAGGCGGATCAAAGGCATCAATTAACACAGTCTTTACTTGCTGCTGTGCTAAAAAGGCACCAGCTGCCATTCCCATCGTCCCTGCACCAATGATTGCTACGTCAAAAATGTGTTTCTTTTTCAAGCTACTTGCCTCCTATTCTTTTCATCAATGTTACTAAGTTTAAAATAATAAAATTTAATAGATTCCTGGACTTTTAGATGGTTAAATTTATAGTAATCTGCTAAAAATGGGATATTAGCAAAAAATTGTTTGACAATAGTCTTAATATTAAATAATATCATACTATACTAAAAACTGAATATCTTATCACGAGAGACTGAGGGACAGGCCCGACGACGTCCAGCAACCATCATTTTTATGAAAGGTGCTAATTCCTGCAGAGTGTTTCATTCTGAGAGATAAGGTTTAGATAGAAAAAGCCTCTTTCGATTGAAGGAGGCTTTTTTGTTTGATAAAAGAACCGGGAAGACTAAATTGCCATATAGATAATTCTAAATTTACATAAAATTAAAAATAATCATTGCAATATCAATTCAATTCGTTATAATAGCACTATTATTCCTATAAATTTAGTAAGAATTAATATTTACATCATAATGAAAAAAGGAGTCAATGATATGAAAAGAAAATCTCGTTTACTTGTACCAATGATTGCCCTATTAGGCTTAGCTGGAATAGTCAGTGGTTGTTCATCAAAAGAAGCTGCTAAAGAAGAAACAGGGGATAAAGTGATTTTAGTTGGAACACAAAATGATTATCCACCTTTTGCATTTGCTGATGAGAACAATGAACTTACTGGATATGATATTGACGTAGTGAAGGAAATTGATAAAAAGCTAGATGGTTATACGTTTGAGTTTGTTGCTACACCTTGGGATAGTATGTTTCTTGCATTAGAGTCAAATAAAATTCAGGCAGTTGCAGATCAAATAGCAAAAACACCAGAACGTGAAGAGAAATATTTATTTACAGATGAATCTTATTTTGCTGCAGAAACCGTAATTGTTGTGAAGTCAGGTGA
This sequence comes from Metabacillus sp. B2-18, assembly GCF_021117275.1. Lineage (NCBI taxonomy): Bacteria > Bacillati > Bacillota > Bacilli > Caryophanales > Bacillaceae > Metabacillus > Metabacillus sp. B2-18. The sequence goes on along the minus strand of NZ_CP088245.1, from coordinate 5,065,230 downwards.
AACAGATATTAAGTCATTAGAAGATTTAGAGGGTAAAAAGGTAGGAGCATTGGCTGGCGATTCTTATACACTCTTGCTAGAAGAACATAATAAGAAAGCTGAAAATGACATTATTCTAAAATATAGCGAAAGTGGTACTCCTTCAGAGATTTTACAAGATGTACAAAATGGACGAATTGATGCCTATGTTAATGATCCAATCATGATTAACACGGTTTTGGAAAAATATAATCTTGATGTAGAGATTGTTGGACAGCCTATCGTTCAAGATGATATGGGGATTGTATTTAAAGATGAGAAGCAGGGTGAGGAATTAAAGGCACTGGTCGATCCTGTTATTAAACAACTGAAAGAAGATGGAACGTTAGCTGAACTTTCGAAAAAGTGGACTGGTGGAGAATATATCCCTGAATAAGGTTGAAGAAGGGAATTCAAAATGGAAAATTTATTAGATATTGGTTTTTTAATAGAAAGCTTTCCTGCTATTGTTGCAAGGTTACCAATTACAATTGGCATTGCAGTAGGCTCATTGATTATTAGTTTATTTATTGGACTTGCCACAGCACTTATAAAAATCTATCAAGTTCCAGTCTTAAAGACCATTTCTTCTTTTTACGTTTCTTTTATTAGAGGTACACCATTGTTGGTGCAGATTTACCTTGTTTTTTATGGGATACCAAAAGTGATTTATTTAGTTCAAAATGAATACGGTTTGCTTCAAAATTTTGACGTGAACATTATTGCTCCAGAGGTTTATGCATTATTAGCCTTTTCAATTAATTTGGGTGCCTATTTGTCTGAAACGATCAGATCAGCCATTCAATCAGTTGATCGAGGTCAGTTTGAGGCTGCTAAAGCAATAGGGATGAGTTCAACGCAAATGATGCTTAAAATCATTTTTCCACAGGCCTTAACAGTCGCAATTCCTAATCTGGGAAATATGTTCATCAGTACGATAAAGGATACTTCTCTTGTTTTTATTATTGGCGTTATTGATATTATGGGACAAGCCAAAATTATGGGATCACGCGGGCTGGCCTTTTTTGAAGTGTATATAGCTGTTTCGATTATTTACTGGATTTTATGTAACGTTGTTGAGAGATTACTTGTTTTAGTAGAGAAACGCGTCCGGAGATATGAAAGAGGGATTGCCTCATGATTAAATTAGAAAATATCCATAAATACTTTGATCAGCAGCATGTGTTAAAAGGGATTGACCTTTCTATTAAGAAAGGAGAAGTTGTCTCTATTTTAGGACCAAGTGGATCAGGGAAATCAACCTTATTACGCTGCATAAATTTCCTTGAAACTCCTTCAAGTGGAGTTGTTGAGATAAATGATAAACGAGTAGATGTTACATCAGCAGGTAAGGCTGATATTTTGTCACTAAGAACTTCAACAGGAATGGTCTTTCAACAGTATAATTTATTTAAAAATTTAACTGTCCTACAAAATGTCATGATTGGCTTGACCAGTGTGAAGCGCATGAATTCAGCTGAGGCTAGTAAGGTAGGAAAAGATCTCCTTGAAAAGGTTGGCTTGAAAGATCGATTAAATCATTATCCAGCACAGCTTTCAGGAGGACAACAGCAAAGGGTGGGAATTGCTAGAGCGCTAGCATTAAACCCGGAAGTGTTATTGTTTGATGAACCAACTTCCTCTCTCGACCCAGAGTTAGTTGATGAAGTTTTATCAGTGATAAAAGCTGTTGCAAATGAAGGGAATACAATGCTGATTGTGACACACGAACTTAATTTTGCACGTGAGATTTCTGATCGGGTTGTTTTTATTGAAGATGGAATAATCCTTGAAGAAGGAACAGCAGAGCAAATTTTCAGCAATCCTAGTGTTGAAAGAACGAGGAAATTTTTAAGTAAAGTATTAAAGAAGTAATGGTTTGATTCCTTCTTGTAGCTTTACTGTAGGAAGGAAAAGGATGGAATGAACCCGATTGAACAAATTTTAAGGGATTTCCCGATGATGATACTTGATGGAGCTATGGCAACTGAGTTTGAGAATTATGGATGCAATTTGAATGATCGATTATGGTCAGCTAAGATCTTATTAGAAAATCCAGAATTAATTAAGCAGGTTCATACAGATTATTTCAAAGCTGGTGCAGATTGTGCCATAACAGCAAGTTACCAAGCCACTGTTGAAGGATATAAAGAAAGAGGTTTATCCGAAGAAGAGGCAATTGATTTAATTAAAAAGTCTGTCCAACTTGCAGCAGAGGCTCGTGATGAGTTTTGGGCGGAGGGTAGTCAGCCCTCAAACCGGCCAAAGCCGCTAGTGGCTGCTTCTGTTGGGCCGTATGGAGCATTTCTTGCAGATGGCTCCGAATATCGAGGGGATTATTCATTAAGTGAAGAAGAATTGGTGGTTTTTCATAGAGAAAGAATGAAAATCTTGGTAGAAGCGGGTGCTGATATTCTCGCTTGTGAAACCATTCCTTGTCTTTTAGAGGCAAAAGCAATCGTTAGAGTTCTAAAGGAATTTCCGGAGGTCTATGCTTGGATCAGCTTTAGTGCAAAAGATGAACTACATATTAGCAATGGAGACAACATTGCTGATTGTGCAAAAGAGCTAGATGGGGAAGAGCAGGTAGCTGCCATTGGTATTAATTGTTCATCTCCAAACTTCATTAACTCGTTAATTAAAGAAATAAAGGGGGAAACCTCTAAACCTATTATTGTTTATCCTAATTCAGGTGAGGAATATGATGCAACAAGTAAAACATGGGATAAACCATCTTCTACAAATCAATTTTCCTGTAGTACTCAACGCTGGTTTGATGCAGGTGCAAAGATTATAGGTGGTTGCTGTAGAACGAAGCCTGAGGATATAAAAGCAATAACTGCATGGGCAAGAAAATAGCTAAGAAAAGATATTAACTCAAAAGCTTTAGAATAATAATGAACAAAAGAACTTCCCAGCTGCTACAGTTGGGAAGTTTTTTGTTGAAAGATTATTCTATCATCGTCTTCAAGTATGGTAACTTGTATTATTTGGAAGTAAGTAAGAAACTGTATTTATCAGTCTTCCTGGATTAAACTTTATGAAAATATAAAAAGGTATTACATTTTACTTGCTTCTCACGTTACGTGAGGTTATATGATTGTTCTATAAGGTTGATTGGAGGTATTCTTCATGAAGGATAAATATTCAATTGGTGAATTTTCTAAGAAAACAGCAACAACAATCCGCACTTTACACTATTATGATGAACTTGGTCTTTTAAAGCCCTCATATGTAACAGAAAAGGGAAGACGCTATTATACAAATAAAGATTTTGTTACTTTACAACGAATTCTTACTCTCAAATTTTTGGGTTATTCATTAGAACAAATCAAAGAATTTTTCCAAAAAGAGACGTGGGACTTGAAGGATACTCTTTCTTTTCAAAGAAAAGAGATGATTCAAAAGAAGGAACAAATTGAAAATGTGATTAAGGCATTGGATCGTGCTCTTCATATTGTAGAAGATCATAAGGAAATTAACCCATCTATCTTTATAACACTCATCAATACGATTCAAATGGAAAATGAGCAGAAAGAGTGGCTAAAAGGTTATATAGATGAAGAATTAGTAAATGAAATATATAGTGTGCCTGAGAGCAAACAGTTGAAATTAGAAAAAAAGTGGGTCGAAATTTCAACGGAGTTAAAAAAGCTAACTAGTCTTGGGCCAGAGGATAATCAAGTTCAAGAATTGATTGACGAAATGATGTATCTTGTGAAAGATTTAACAGGTGATGATCTTGGTTTTGTTCAAGAGATTTCAGAGAAAGAAGTGGAAGATGATACATGGCTGTTTCATTCACCATTCTCAACTGAAGAGGAAGAATGGATGGCCAATGCTTTAGATGTTTATTTAAAAAAGAAAGGTGTGAATGTAAGGAATGGAAACGGAACAAAAGAACCTTCCTAAAGCGGATCATGTTCGTACTTTTTGGCTTTTAATTAAAGATTCAAAGCCACCTGTCAAAATATTATGTGTGGCTGTTGTTCTTAGCTTACTCGAGACAGGGGCTGGGCTAGTTGTTCCTTTATTTACAAAGTCACTGGTGGATCAGCTCTCACAATCAGCCTTAGAATTATCAGTTATCCTTTTGTTAGGTTTTGCTTTTGTTGTGCAAACTGTTTCATCTGGCTTTTCCTATTATTTTATGACGTACTTAGGAGAATCTATTGTCGCCTCTATTAGAAAAAGACTTTGGCAGCATGTGCTTCATTCTCCGATTCCTTATTTTGATCAACATGAATCGGGAGATACAATGAGTCGGATTACACAGGATACCAATACAATTAAAACGTTAATTACTCAGCATTTGATAACCTTTATTACTGGATTAATTACGATCATTGGCTCTATTGTCATTCTTATTATAATAGATTGGAAGATGACATTAATTATGCTTATTGCTGTTCCAGTGTCGATAGCGATCATCATGCCGCTTGGACAAAAAATGTATAAAGTTTCCAAGCTAACTCAAGATGAGATGGCAGGGTTTTCTGCTAACTTAGGGAGAGTATTATCTGATATTCGTCTTGTTAAAGCCTTTCTAGCAGAAACAACAGAACAAACAAATGGAAATAAGCGCATCGATCATTTATTTCAATATGGCTTAAAGGAAGCGCGAATTCTTGCTATCATTACTCCTTTAATGTCTTTTACGATGATGCTTGTTCTCGTCTTATTAATTGGCTATGGTGGTGTTCGTGTCGCATCTGGTGCTTTATCAGCCGGATCTCTGGTTGCCATCATCATTTATATGTTTCAAATTGTTGTCCCCTTTAGCCAAATGGCAGGCTTCTTTACTGCCTTTCAAAAGGCGATGGGAGGAGCTGAGCGAGTTCAGCAGATTTTGGCCTCTGATAAAGAATCACATGCTGAACACCTTCATGTAACAAATCCTTCTCAAGATATCCAATTCAAAGGAGTAACCTTTGGATATAAAAAAGACAACTCTATTCTAAACAACATGACTTTATCGATTCCTACTGGAAAAACAACAGCATTTGTTGGTCCAAGTGGAAGTGGAAAAACAACATTATTTGCCTTACTCGAAAGATTTTATCTTCCAAACTCAGGGGAAATCTTATTTGGAAATACAAATATAAAAGATTTTAATTTGAAATCATGGCGTAGTCAATTTAGCTATGTATCTCAGGAAAGCCCATTGATGTCAGGAACAATTCGAGAAAATATTATATACGGTATGGAAAGAGAAGTTTCTGAGGAAGAAATGAAAACAGCAGCAGAACTTGCCAATGCTTCAGAATTTATTTCCCGCCTTCCAGGAGGATTTAATACCGAGGTAGGGGAGCGAGGGATCAAATTATCTGGTGGGCAAAGGCAACGAATTGCGATTGCTCGAGCTTTAATACGTGGTCCAAAGATTCTTTTATTAGACGAAGCAACTTCTAACTTGGACAGTGCTTCAGAGCTCCTAGTTCAAAAAGCTCTTCAGCATTTAATGAAGGGGAGAACAACACTTGTTATTGCACATCGGATCTCAACGGTAGTTGACGCAGATCAAATCGTTGTGTTAGACGGTGGAAGAATAACAGGAGTTGGCACACATCATGAGCTAGTTGAACATCATAATTTATATCGAAAACTTGCAAAACAGCAGCTTCAGAATGGAGAAGTAGGGAACCATACGATTCCATCTCACATTGTTAATAACTAAATAGAAGTAAAAAGGTTACCGCATCATAATAACCGGCTACATTACTTTTCATATAGTAGTTCACACTAAGATTAAAAAGCAATTTGGCAAGTAAATCAGCAAAGAAAAATGCTTGGAGATATATATGCTCCAAGCATTTTTTATACCAAGATAAGCACCCGATTAAGCTTTTCCCAATCTTCAAGAATCGTCAGGAAATAAGCGGAGAAATTCCTCTTAATGAGGAAATAGCATGAAAAATAGATTAAATAGACGGAAAGATTTCGCCTATTTAATCGAAAAAGAGGCAAATGGACCATTTTACTGTGCTAAACCGGAAAAATTCCGCTTATATCCCCAAACTGAGTTTCATTTTTCAGTTTAACCGGAAAAACTCCGCATATTTATACTCTCGGTTTTGTATTCGGAAACCGAACCCGTTTGCATCATAAACGGTGCGGTTTTATGATTAACTTTTATTAAAAACCAAATCGTCAATGAAGTCTTATGTGTTACTTTAGACCTACTGTACTGGTTAACTAGTAAAATTATTTTTCGATAATTATTTAACAAATCAATAATTCTATTGTGTGTAGAGTAAAGAGCTTTTTATAGTTAATACATTATTATATTTAATTAAAATTTGTAGGGATTGTAAGATAAATGTAAATATTCACCTAATTTTCTCAAGAAAGAAGTAGGTAAGAATTAGTAGATAAGTATTATTGTTATAGATGTAAGCGTTTTATATACTAAGTTGTAAGTACAAATAATAAATGAAAGGGAGGTATTGTAAGGTTGAGTAATAGATAATAAAATAACTTGTACGTATAGTTTGTGGTGCAGTATATGCTTTTAATAATTTTATACTCACTAATGAATACTGAGCTTTGTATGGAGAACAAAGGAGGAGAAAAGGTGAAAAATAATCTTAAAAGATTTTTATCTGTTTTTTTATTTTTGTTATTAGTCATACCAAGTAGTACCCTCGGCTATGAAAAAGAAAGCAATAGTGAATCACTTGAATTTAGAAATGCTTCAGTACATGATCTGTCTATCATTAAAGATCCTAAAACGGGCACTTACTATGTGTATGGCTCACATATTGATGCAGCTAAATCAACAGATTTAATCAATTGGGATAATTTTACGAATGGATACACAACTCCAAATAATAAGGTGTATGGCGATTTGTCAGCAAACCTAGCAGAGTCATTTCAATGGGCTGGAGAAGATGATGCGGATAGCAGAGGTGGCTTTGCAGTTTGGGCTCCTGATATTTATTGGAATAAACATTATGTAAATGAAGATGGCTCGAAAGGTGCTTACATGATGTATTATAGTGTATCTTCTACTTATATTAGATCTGCCATAGGAATAGCCGTATCAAAAAATATTGAAGGGCCATTTAAATATGTTGATACGATAATGTATTCTGGTTTTACTAATATGGAGGCCTATGATCGAAACAGTGAAGTGAATAAGCATTGGGAGAATACAAATCTTTCAGATCTTATTGAAGATGGTGTTATTGACGAAGTAAATCCAAATTGGTTTACAGAAACTGGTACGTACAATAATAAGCTCTACACGAATGCAATTGATGCCAATATCCTTGAAGGGAAAAATGGTGATTTATACATGACCTACGGATCTTGGTCTGGTGGGACATTTATTTTAGAATTAGATAAAAAAACAGGCTTGCCAAAGTATCCTGGTAAGGATGGAAAAACAAAAGATGGAAGAATGATTGATCGATATTTCGGAACAAAAATAGCATCAGGCTATGGAAGATCTGCTGAAGGAACTTATGCTGTATATGATAAGGAAACAGGCTATTATTACTTATATATCACATACGGTGGTTTAGCGTCAGATGGCGGTTATCAAATGAGACAATTTAGATCAAAAAATCCAGATGGACCTTATGTTGATGCCAAAGGAAACTCGGCTGTTTTTCCTGAATCATTTGATCTTGGAGTAGGAAACTTCCCGGGAAATGATGATCATAAAGATATTGGAAATAAAATGATTGGTAACTTTTTATTTAAAAGAGATCTTGGTGAAGCAGGTACCGGAATCGGTACAGGTTACTTATCTCCAGGACATAACTCATATCTAATCGATAAAGAATTAGGAAAAGAATTTATCGTTACTCATACTCGCTTCCCACAACAAGGGGAGATGCATGAGGTTCGTGTACATCAAACATTTAAAAATAAAGATAAATGGCCAGTGCCAACACCATATCGCTATGCCGGTGAAACAATTGAAAAGGTTTTTAGAAAAGATGTGATTGGTGACTATAAATATATTAATCATGGAAAAGAAATCACTAATGAATTAACAGAGTCAAGCTGGATTAAATTAAATAAAAATGGAACTATTTCAGGTGCTGTAACTGGAAAATGGAAACTATACGGTAAGTATAGAGCGCAATTAAAGATCGATGGAGAAGGTACGTATGATGGCGTATTTATACGTCAATACGATCCTACATCACAAAGCTGGGTTATGACGATTAGTGCAATGTCTGATGAGGGAGTCGTGATTTGGGGAAGTTATTCTGAGGAATCTACTGATGAAGAATTAGTTCAAGCCATCAAACAAGAGTTGAGCACAAGTTTACCTACAACAGTCATTAGCAACTTAGCACTAGCAAAAGAAGCAACAAGAGGAGCGAAAATCACTTGGAAATCGTCTAATCCTGAGGTGATCTCTGCAGATGGAGTGGTAACACGCCCAAGCTCTGATTCTGAAGATGCAATAGTAGATTTAACTGCGACTATCGAATCTGGTGATGCTACAGATACTTTAACGATCTCTGTTACAGTGCTTGCAGAAGAAGAAGGTGGTTTATCAGGTTATTACAATTTTAATGATACGCTAGAAGATCAAACAGTTAATAATCGACATGCATCTGTTACAGGAAATCGATTAGATAATAGTGGTGGACAAATTACTTTTGCAGAGGGTGTTGCAGGTAAAGCTGCAAAATTTGATGGCAATTCAGGGCTGCGTTTAGGTGATGGATTAATTACAGGTGACACTTATTCTGTGTCCTTGTGGTTAAAGCCTGAACAAATTACTGAATTTACAACCTCTTTCTTTGGAGCGGAAACATCAAATAATTGGATTAGCGTTGTTCCGAAAACAGGTTGGGGCAATACGATGGTTTGGGCACATAACGGTGACCAATGGTTTGATGCTGTGACAGATACAACTATTCCAGTAGGAGAGTGGAGTCACCTAGCTTTTACTGTTAAAGAAGGGAATGCTATATTTTATATTAATGGAGAAGAAAAATTTACAGGTGGAAATTTCCCGAATGTATTTAATTCAATAGACGCAGTATTCGGTTTAGGTGTTAACTATTGGGATACTCCTTTTAAAGGATTTATGGATGAAGTTCGTGTTTATGATGGATTAGCAATTTCAGCAGATGAAGCGCGAGCTCTTTATCAAAATCCAGGCGGGGTAGTAACTGAATAATAATGTAAAAGGAGACTGTCAATTAAAATGTACCCTATAGAGTAGACACTTAAAAAAAGTGCTCTCTCTATAGGGTGCTTTTTTGTATAATGTAAGCATCACAACTACAGACATAACTTGGAGACGGAGAATCATGAGTAAAAAGCTATTTACAGAAAAAGAAATCAAACTATTATCTAAAAACCCATATGTGAAATCGGTCAGTTCAAAGGGAATTACTTACTCGGATGAGTTTAAACAACATTTTGTATCTGAATTCAGTAAGGGGAAGCTTTCAAGACAAATCTTTGAAGAAGCTGGATTTGATGTTGAAATTATTGGCATGCAAAGAATTAAATCTTCTTCAGAGCGTTGGAGAAACACTTATAAAACTGAAGGCTTGTTGGGGCTTAAAGACACTAGGAAAAATAATTCTGGAAGACCGCGAGTAAAAGAACTGTCCCTTGAGGAGAAGTATGCAAGATTAGAAGCTAAGATGAATCTTGTAAAGGCAGAAAATGAACTCCTAAAAAAGATTCGTATGTTAGAAAGGGGGCTGAAGAAGTAAGGCTTCCTTCTAGTCAGAGGTACATTCTTATTCGTGAGGTTATTGAAAAATACAACCTAAAACACATGGTGAAATTCCTTTGTGACGTTGCCGGGGTGTCACGAAGTGGTTACTATAATTATTTCTCAGCTAAGTCCGAAGAACAAAGGAAACGTCAGGAAGTGAGGGATGAAGAAGCTAAAGCATTAATTTTAAAAGCCTTCCACTTTAAAGGTCGAAAGAAAGGGGCACGCCAAATTAAGATGACATTGGCGGGTCAATTTCAGTGTGTCTTTAATTTGAAACGTGTTCGCAGAATTATGAAGAAATACAATATTTTCTGTCCTATTAGAAAAGCTAACCCATATAAAAGAATGATGAAGGCAACCCAAGAACATCGCGTTGTGCCAAACATATTAAACCGCCAATTTAAGCAAGGGATTCCATATAACGTACTTCTTACTGACATCACTTATATGCATTACCATAATGGCCAAAGAGCTTATTTATCAGTAATTAAAGATGGATCAACAGGTGAAATTCTAGCTTATCATCTATCGGATCGTATCACCATGGAGTTAGCTACAAACACCTTGCACAAGTTAAAGAAGAACCGAAACTATAAGAAAGCTAAAGACGCTCTCATTCATTCAGATCAAGGAACTCACTACACCCATCCAGGATTCCAAAAGCTTGTGAAGAAAATGGGATTACGGCAATCTATGTCTAGACGGGGAAACTGTTGGGATAACGCACCAATAGAATCATTCTTTGGCCACCTTAAAGACGAAGCAAATATTAAGCCATGTAAAACTTTGGACGAACTAAAACGCGAAATAGACAAATACATCACTTACTATAACCATCATAGATATCAATGGAACCTAAAAAAGATGACCCCTGTAAAATACAGAGATCATCTTCTTCAGGCTGCTTAATGCCTTTTTTTAAAACTGTCCTTTACAAAGGGTACATTTTAAATAAGGCAGTCTTTTTTTATTAACTTAATTAGTTTTGAAAACGTAAAATAATCTGATTTAATAATTAATGAATAATGGTGTTAAACTAATGGTAGGATTTAAGGATATAGAAAAGGAGGTCATGTAAGTGATCAAAATATCGATTCCAACACCCGATGTTACAATTACCAAACAGCAGAATCCGGAGTTAAGTAATATTTACGGATTTACTGATTTTCACCTTATCACTAGAGGTAAAGGTGGGATTTTTATGTTTTACAATGATAAAAAAGAATTATTGTTTGTTGGAAAGGCTAGGAAGCTAAGACAAAGGATAAAAAAACATTTCGAAGATAATGTCTCTCCTATTAAATTACATAGAGATGAAGTAACTAAGATTAGTGTTTGTTTGGTGGAAGACCCAGTCCATAGAGAAATATACGAAACCTATATTATTAATGAACTTAAGGCAAAGTACAACGTAGATAAAGTTTTTTATCGTTAATAACAAAAACCCTCTCTTCCATTGTAGTTAGAGAGGGTTTTTTATGGAAACTAAAAAATCGACTTGCATCATTCATATGATGCAAGTCGATTTGAATTAATTTCTAATCAAATAATCAAATGCGCCTAAAGCTGCAGTAGCTCCAGATCCCATTGAGATAATAATTTGATTATACGCACTATCTGTGCAGTCCCCAGCAGCAAACAATCCAGGAACGGTTGTTTCTCCGTGCTTATTAACGATAATCTCACCCATACGATTGCGCTCAACGACTCCTTCTAACCAGTCCGTGTTTGGAACAAGACCGATTTGAACGAACACACCCTGTAATTCAACGTGCTTTTCTTCGTTGGTATCACGTTCAATATATGTAATACCATTAACACTATCTGTACCAGTGATTTCTTTTGTTTGAACGTTTTTCAGTACTGTTACGTTTGGAAGGCTATATAGGCGATTTTGTAACACTTCATCAGCCTTTAGCTCTGGATTAAACTCTAGTACGGTAACATGCTGAACAATACCTGCTAAGTCAATTGCTGCCTCAATACCTGAGTTACCACCGCCGATAACAGCCACATGTTTTCCTTCAAACAATGGACCATCACAGTGAGGGCAATATGCTACACCTTTGTTTTTGAACTCTTGTTCACCAGGAACACCTACATTACGCCAGCGAGCACCTGTTGACACAATAACACTTTTACTTTTTAGAACAGCGCCATTTTCAAGCTCAAGCTCGAAAAGGTCTTTCTTTTCAATGCTTTTAGCACGTTGAAGATTCATAATATCAACACCGTACTCTTTAACATGCTCTTCAAGGCTTGCAGCAAGCTTAGGACCTTCTGTGCTTTTTACACTGATAAAGTTCTCGATGCTCATTGTATCAAGAACCTGACCACCGAAGCGTTCAGCAACGATACCTGTGCGAATCCCTTTACGAGCTGCATAGATTGCCGCGCTTGAGCCTGCAGGACCGCCTCCAACAACTAAAACATCGTAAGGTTCTTTGTTCTCAAACTCGGAAGCATCAGGGCCTGTACCGATCTTCGCAAGAATCTCTTCAATCGTCATACGACCACCGCTTAAGAATTCTGCGTTTAGGTAAACAGCAGGAACAGCCATAACGTTTTTACGCTCAACTTCTTCCTTGTATACTGCACCGTCAATCATTGTGTGAGTGATATTAGGATTTAAAACACTCATGATATTTAGGGCTTGTACAACATCAGGACAGTTGTGACAGCTTAGACTAACGTATGTTTCAAAGTGGTGTTCACCAGTAATGCTTTTAATTTGGTCAATCACACTCTGATCAACCTTAGGCGCTCTTCCACTAACCTGTAAAAGAGCCAACACTAAAGAAGTGAATTCATGTCCTAGAGGAATACCAGCAAATGTAACACCAGTTTCTTCACCAACACGATTCACGCTAAAGCTTGGCGTTCTTGGTAAGTCAGCTTTTTCAACAGTAATTTTAGATGACATGGAAGCTAGCTCATTCACTAGCTCCATCATGTCACTTGAAACCTTGTCATCACCAGCACTAAACTTTAGAACAATATCACTTTCAAGTAGTTGAAGATATTGTTCTAACTGTGCTTTAATTTCTGCATCAAGTACCATTTATTGCACTCCTTACAGCTTTCCAACAAGATCAAGGCTTGGCTTAAGTGTTTCGGAACCTTCTTGCCATTTTGCTGGGCAAACTTCGCCTGGGTTATTACGAACATATTGTGCTGCTTTTACTTTGTTAATTAAAGTGCTTGCGTCACGACCAATTCCACCTGCATTGATTTCAACAGTTTGGATGACACCATCTGGATCAATGATGAATGTGCCGCGATCAGCAAGACCTTCTTTTTCATCTAATACTTCGAATCCACGAGTGATTACTTGAGATGGATCACCAATCATCGCATATTTGATTTTACCGATTTTTTCTGAGCTATCATGCCAGCCTTTGTGAGTGAAGTGAGTATCAGTAGATACAGAGTATACTTCAACACCAAGTGCTTTTAAATTATCATATTCGTTTTGTAAATCTTCAAGCTCAGTTGGGCATACGAATGTGAAATCTGCTGGGTAGAAGCAGAAGATGCTCCATTGACCTTTTAAATCTTCGTTTGTTACATCGATGAACTCACCATCTTTGAATGCTTTTGCTGCGAAAGGTTTTACTTCAGTACCAATTAATGACATATTATTTTCCTCCTATGTATTTGAGATGATAGATAACATAAAAATATACTATCTATAATCTCTCTAATTTTAAATAAATTATCAAATAAAATTCATTATACGTCAAGGGTAACAGAATGATAAATTATTTAAAAGTGTATTTATAAATTAATAGTATATTAATTCACCTAAATTTTAACTAGTTGTAAAAACATGCTGTAGCTAGCCATTAACCATTATCTCCATTATTAGAACAAAGTATAATCACCTTTTCTCATTTGAATGTAACAATTGATACTAATCGATATTCTATTGAAACTTTTTTCCATTTTTTACGTATGAAATAGAGATAGAGAAAATGGGGGAATGAACATGTTCTCAGATATAAATGAACAATTAATCAAGATCAAAGGTGATCTTAGGAAAAAACAAAAATATAAAGTCCAGATTGAGGATTTTCAAAATGAACTAGAAGTAGTTGAAAGGAAAATCTCTCAATTAAACGATCAATTTAAATCTGACCAAGAGGATGTTAATAAGCTAGAACGAATGAGTTTAACAAACTTATTCGCAACATTATCTGGTACAAAGGATGAGAAGCTTTCAAAGGAAAACAAGGAGCTACTAGCTACAAAACATAGACTAGATGAAGTATTAAAAATTAAATTGGATATTGATGAATCAATCAATGAATTAAGGAATAAGCTACATCCTCTATCAAATGTGGAGGATGATTATCAGAAACTTTTATTACAAAAAGAAGCTTTAATAAAGAGCGGTGATTCAACACATGCTGATAGGGTTTTGGAACTGAGTGAAAAGGAAGGAAATCTTAGAGCTTATATTGATGAATTAAAAGAAGCGATTACTGCTGGTGAACTTGTGAAGGAATCTCTACTGGATGCAGAAAATTCCCTTGAAAAAGCTAGTAATTGGGGAACAGCAGATATGCTGGGTGGTGGAACAATTTCAGGATTTGTGAAACACCAGCATATTAATGATGCAGAAGACTATCTTCACGATGCTCAAACACATATGCGGAAGTTTCAAAAAGAATTATTAGATGTACAGGAGGAAGCAAAGCTCGAAGTTGATATTTCAAGTTTATTGATGTTTGCTGACTTCTTTTTCGATGGATTCATCGTAGATTTTATGGTGCAGGGAAGAATTAGTGATGCTTTGGATGAAACAAGGGAGCAGTATGAAAAGGTAAATGATATTTTACTAAAGCTGAACATTCAAGTTGAAGAAATTGAAAGTGAGTTAACTTCAATTAAAGAGGAAAGAAGGCAAATTGTTGAGGAGGTATAGAAATGAAAAGGAGAACAACGAGTGTTCTCCTTTTTATCATTGCTTAAGTTACTAGTTTTCATTTTCCTCCGAGCCTTTATGATCATGCGGAATATCAGCGTGTGGTTGTTGAACAGGATGAGCATCATCGATTACACGAATTGGTCTCATCATGTCATGATCTTCATGTTCAAGGAAATGACAATGCCAAATGTAATGACCTGTATGTCCTTTCCAGTGCATGATAATTCTAGTAACCATTTCAGGATCAGCTTTTACGGTATCTTTCCAACCTCTTTCAAATTCACGGGGTTCAATTGGTTCTCCTGTGTATTCAAGGATACCTTCATTTTGATATTTTTCCACGTTAAAAGGTCTACGGTCCAATATTTTAAATTGGATTAAATGCACATGCATAGGATGCAGAAAAGGTGTAACATTTATAAAGTTCCATATTTCAATGCTATCTAATGATGGCTTTTCTGTAGCAGGATCATGATACATTCGATTATTTAAGAGCAGCATCGGTCGTCCATAAGAATCTGTTGAAGCACTTAATGGGAGATCTCTAACGGTATGAGCATGATGTTCATGAATGTCCATTTGCGGGGCAAGTTGATCTGGAATTTGAATAGTATCTTCCCCTTTAAGCGGTAGGTCTACTCTGAATTGCATAATCATATTTGTATGTTCGCCAGGAAACTCTGTATCAGAGTTCATGACTGTGATTTCCTGTCCCTGAAGTGTTGAAAAGTCAATGATGATATCGGTTCGTTCTGCAGGTAGTAGTTCAATTGAGTTTAAATGAATTGGTTGAGTTAGTAGACCACCATCTGTACCGATTTGAACCATTGTATGATCATTAGAAAGACTTAATATATAACCTCTTCTATTAGAGGCATTTACGATGCGGAAGCGGTATTTCCTTGGCTCAACTCTTAAATAAGGCCATACTTTTCCGTTAACCACAATCGTATTGCCGGTAAATCCTGGGGTAATAGAAGGATGAACTGGCACAGGAAATGGTGGTGAATCAGGATAGAACAGGGATCCATCTTCATTAAACGATTTATCTTGAATCATTAGAGGAATCTCGTACTCACCACAGGGGAGTTGTAATCTTTCTTCAAGTGAATCACGAAGCAAGTAAAAGCCGGCTAGTCCGGCATATACATTTAATCTTGTTAAAGCCATGCTATGGTCATGGTACCATAGAGTTGCTCCAGCTTGATGGTTTGTATATTCATGAACTTTTTGAGTGAATTTTGGTCCTGTAAATTCATAGTTTTTTGTATACCATGCTTCGGGATGTCCATCACTCTTCCAATCTACATGCGCCCCATGAACATGCACAACCGATCGGACCTCCGGGGAATCACTCGCACTATGGAGGGTATAATCAATTGGTAGAAAGTGTTTGCAAGGAAGGTCATTAATATATTTTACATATGTGGTTTTATCCTTTTCTGCATATAGGGTTGGTCCCGGAGAGATTCCATTATATCCCCATATCGTTGTGAGTGGAAAATCTCGGTGAAATCGCTGTTTTCCCTCCTTCATTTCTAATTCAAAATAAGAGTTTCTAGGATAACAGGTATTGTACTTTGGTTTAGCTGCAGGTGGTTTAGATAATTCATCTACAAACTTTGGAATCGTAGTTGGGTCTGCGGGATTTATTTTTTTATCCAAGTATCTTCTTCCTTTCTATAAACATAGTTTTATATTTTTTATCCTATTCAAGATAAAAAGTTATGAATCTGATAGGAGTGGAGTTTTGTTCCTTTATTTGTTAAATAAGAGGAAAATACATGTTAATTTAGCATATTATTAATGGAGTATAGCTAGATTTTTGATAAACTTGATCTAAATCTTAGGAGATATGGAAGGGGATTTTTACATGAAATCTATAAAAGAAAAAATAAAAAGCTTCCTGGAAATAATCAATATTGAAACTGGTGAAAGGAAGACACTAGCGTCCTTTCATAAGGTAATCGAAGCACCAAATTGGACCCGTGATGGAAAGCTTATTTATAACAGTGATGGTCATCTTTACTCCTTTGATTTAAATACCTATGAAAATAGCCTCATAGAAACAGGCTTTGCAACCTCCTGTAACAACGATCATGTTTTATCTCCTGATGAATCTCAGATTGCTATCAGTCACCACACTGCCCTGGATCATCAATCACGCATATACATCCTTCCTGCAAAAGGCGGCATTCCAACTCTCGTAACGCCAATGGCTCCATCTTATCTTCATGGCTGGTCACCTGATGGAAAGACATTAGCTTATTGTGCAGAAAGAAATGGCCAGTACGACATTTATACGATCCCAGCATATGGCGGAGAGGAAAAACAGCTAACAGATCTTCCGGGCTTAGATGATGGCCCTGAATACTCACCAGATGGAAAGCATATTTGGTTTAATTCCACTCGGTCCGGTTTGATGCAAATTTGGCGTATGAATGCAGATGGTAGTGAACAAACGAGAATAACATTTGAAGAAAGCAATAATTGGTTTCCACATGTTTCTCCTGATGGAGAGAAGGTAGTTTATCTTGCTTATAAAAAAGGAGAGGTGGAACCTGGGGACCATCCTCCTAATAAGGATGTTGAATTAAGAATCATGTCCAGTACAGGTGGAGAGTCAAGTTTGTTAATCAAGCTGTTTGGTGGTCAGGGTACGATCAATGTAAATTCATGGTCTCCAGACAGTAAGCAGGTGGCATTTGTCAGATACGAACTAAATTAAAGCATAAAAAAAGCAGTAGTTATCCATTTGTAGGGAAATTACTGCTTTTTTATAAATCAATTATAAGTAGTGTTAAATTTCATATCTTCACTTTTTAAAATAAAGTCATTTGCAGATCTTCATAATCATCATTTTTATTGTCATTTTCCTCGATCTTATCACTTTCTTTATGAGAATCATCTGGAATCTCTACAGTTAAGACCTTGTATTTACAATTCTCTTGGTTTTTTTCAAGAGCATCTAGATGCCCATTTTTTTGTAAGTTTTCAAGATACTTCACAACATCCACATATAATTTAGGTCTACCTGTAGAATAGGCATCACTTGAAAAACCATGATTTGTAATAAGATGTTGGCATAAATCTTTTGCAGATATAATGGTGTTTTCTTTTAAATACTGATTTATATAAGAATGAGCTGATTGAATCGTCAAATCATGACCACCTCTTTTGAGCATTTTTAAGGGAAGTAAATAATAGGATTACATTTCATTCTACTACAAATTAGTATCCTAGTTTATTTTAGGATCAATTTTTTTAATACCTTATGTGATCTTTCTCACATTCTTTATAAAATTACGATGTTACAATGATCTCAAGTTGATGATCAACACAACAATATATAATCTCTTGTGAAAAACTTCACAATATAAAACGATAAATTGGAGGAATACAAAATGAATTTAACACTTGGAAATAAAGTTGTATTAGTTGGTACTGGAGCGGTTGGATCAAGTTATGCTTATGCGTTAATGAATCAAGGAATCAGTGATGATTTAGTGCTTGTAGATTTAAATGAGGAAAAAGCGAAAGGTGACGTAATGGACTTAGATCATGGAATTGTTTATGCACCAAATTCTATGAGCATCAAATTTGGTACTTATGAAGATTGCAAGGATGCAGCACTTGTTGTTATTTGTGCCGGTGCAGCACAGAAACCAGGGGAAACAAGATTAGATCTAGTAAGTAAAAATGTGAAAATCTTTGAATCTATTGTAAATCAAATTATGAAATCAGGATTTAACGGAATTTTCTTAGTGGCAACAAATCCGGTTGATATTTTAGCCTACGCAACATGGAAATTTTCTGGATTGCCAAAAGAAAGAGTAATCGGATCTGGAACAGTGTTAGACTCTGCTAGATTTCGCTATTTACTAGGAGAAGAATTCGATACAGCACCAACAAGTGTACATGGCTATATTATCGGTGAACATGGTGATTCTCAGTTACCTGTATGGAGCTCTGCAAATATCTCTGGTACACAGGTTGCACCGAAATTAACAGAGGAACGAAAGCAGGAAATTGCCGTTCAAGTTCGTGATGCAGCCTATAAAATCATTGAATCTAAAGGGGCAACATATTACGGAATTGCAATGGGATTAGCGAGAATTACAAGAGCAATTTTAAAGAACGAGAATGTGGTTTTACCAGTTGGGGCTTATCTTGAAGGGGAAAATGGACACAGTGATGTTTATATCGGGGTACCATCTGTTATCAATCGCACAGGTATAAAGAAAGTTGTTGAGCTTTCTTTAAATGATCAAGAACAGGAAAAATTGACAAAGTCAGTACAAACACTAAAAGATATTCAAGCTACTATTTGGGGTTAGTTTAGAAACCACACAGAGGAGAAATCATCATGTTAGTTGAAACGTTTGACCCATTTCAGCATCTCGCCATATCAGCATTAGTTGCAGCCATACCAATCATATTATTTCTATTATGTTTGACAGTATTCAAAATGAAGGGAATACATGCAGCTCTATTAAACTTAGTTGTAACCTTTTTAATTGTATTAGTAATCTTTAAGCTTCCTTTAGGGGAAGCAATCGGAAGTGTCATTCAAGGGGCAATAGTAGGATTATGGCCGATTGGTTACATCATTGTGATGGCAGTATGGCTATATAAAATAGCAGTAGAATCAGGGAAGTTTGATATATTACGAGGAAGTATAGTAGGCATTTCTCAAGACCAACGGATTCATCTATTATTAATTGGCTTTTGCTTCAACGCATTTCTCGAAGGAGCGGCAGGCTTTGGTGTACCAATTGCAATCTGTGCTGTACTTTTAGTTTCATTAGGATTTAAACCATTGCAGGCAGCGATGCTATGCTTGATTGCAAATGGTGCATCAGGAGCTTTTGGGGCAATCGGGATACCAGTAGGCATCATTGATACGTTTCATCTAGAGGGAGTTACATCAATGGATGTTTCAACGATGACTGCCTTAACATTACCAATTATCAACTTTACAATTCCGTTCCTGCTAGTTTGGTTACTGGATGGTTTTAAAGGTATTAAAGAAATACTACCAGCCATTTTAGTCACATCTGCTACTTATACAGTAACACAGGCAATTATTACAGTAACGATTGGACCAGAGTTAGCCGATATTATTCCATCTTTATTAGCAATGGGTACACTGGCGCTATTTCTTAAAAAATGGCAACCAAAAGAAATATTCTTACTTAATGGGAAAAAATGTGAAGTTGAAAAACATTCTATGAGTGAAGTAATCAAAGCTTGGTCTCCATTTTATTTGCTAACCATCTTTGTACTTATTTGGAGTTTACCAGTTTTTAAAGGGCTATTTGCAGAAGATGGCTTTCTTGCAGGAACAGCAGTGAAATTCATAATTCCTGGGTCTTCAATAGGGGTAGGTATCGATTTAATAGGTGCAACAGGAACGGCGATTCTTTTAGCAGGATTAACAACAGTCGCTTCTACTAAACAAATTCAGTTTATGGATAGCTTTAAACTGTTGAAAAAGACGATTTTAGAATTTAGAATTCCAATCATTATGATTTCTGCGATTATTGGTATTGCGAAGCTAATGACATACGGAGGATTAACAATTGCGTTAGGGCAAGCAGTAGCCACAACAGGGGATGTGTTCCCATTGTTAGCTCCAATATTAGGTTGGATTGGTGTATTCATGACAGGATCTGTGGTGAATAACAATACATTATTCGCACCAATTCAAGCAACAGCAGGTAACATCATTGGAACAAATCCATCTTTACTAGTATCTGCAAATACTGCCGGGGGAGTAATGGCAAAGCTTGTTTCTCCACAATCTATTGCCATTGCAACAGCAGCAGTAGGTGAAACAGGTAAAGAGGCGGAACTAACGAAAATGACATTGAAATATAGCTTTGGGTTACTAGGGTTTGTGTGCCTTTGGACGTTTGTTCTTGCATTGATTTTTTAGAAAAATAAAAGGAGGCTGACACAAATTAGGTCGCCTCCTTTTCAGTTTAGTTCACTCTTGTAATTCTTCCTTCAGATTTATAGTCAATCGGAGAAGGTAAACTCTTAACGTACTCAACTGTAGCATCAAGATCTACTGGGCCGACTTCCATGCTTGAAGAAAGTTTTCCAAAGCTAGTTTTAATGTTTTCATACATATAGTTGTTCACAACGACTGTATATTCTGTTGCTGGATCAACCGGAGTTCCATCAGGCAAAAGAATATCCTGGACTTTTCCCGTTTTAGCAGCATCATCATATGTGTAAGTGTATTTAAAGCCTGAAATATGGTAATCAAGACCTCTGTCAGTAATTTGTTCATCTAAAATAACTCTTAAATCTGCACCACTGAGGGTAGCTTTATTTAATACATTACCAAATGGTTGAACTGCGAATAAATCACCATATGTGATTTCATCAGCTTCAAGTGGTGAACGAACTCCGCCACCGTTCATAAGGGCAAAATCAGCGTCCATTGCATCCTTCATGCTATCAGCAATGAGGTTACCAAGTCCATTGTCACCGAACTCATTTGTTACAGTAGGGTAGCCTTTTTCAAGGGTAGATACTGATTCACCTACAACCTGTGCTTTGATTGGGGCAACCTTTGCTGCATACTTTTCCATGATAGCTGTTACTGCAGCATCTGGAGTATATTTATCCTGGAAAACTGTTTTAATTTCTGCTGATTTACTTGTAACATCTCCTGTTAAAGGATCGATAGTAAGTTCAACATCTGAGAAAGCAGAACCATAAGAATAAGCTTGTACAATTAACTTATTATCTACAACTCTATTAACCTTCACATGGTTATGAGCAGCAAAGATAACATCTACTTCATCATCAATTTGTTCTGCTATTCTGCTAGCATCAAAGGAATCGGTATAACCAGTTTGTGTAGCAGGATTGTGAGCTAAAACAACAATTGATTCAATACCTTTTTCTTTTAATTCTGCAGTATATTTATTAATTGCTTCTGCTTCATCTGTAATTTGTAAAGTTTCATTTCCTTTTGTCACGATCATTGAAGGTGTTTCTTGAGTGACAACCCCAATGACACCAATCTTTTGACCACCAGTTTCTAATACTGTGTAAGGATCAGTAATTAGCTTTCTATCTCTTGTGTCATAAGCATTAGCTGCTACAAGTGGAAAGTTCATTCCATCATAGTCTGGAGTGCCATTTGGGTGATTGCCGCCATTCATCATCCGTTTTAACTCATCAATACCCTCATCAAACTCATGGTTTCCTAAAGTTCCAGCATCAAATCCGATTTCTTCTAGAACTTCAATTGTTGGTTCATCTTGAAAAAGAGCTGAAATGAGTGGGCTTCCACCAATCATGTCACCAGAATGAAGAAGTAAAGTGTTTGGATTTGTTGCTTCTTCTGCTTTTAGAGCAGCAGCTGTATATTCCATTTGACCAGCCAAAGAAGTCCCTACTTTTGTAGCGTATCTAATTGTCCATGTAAGTCATTTAATCCTAAAAGCTGAACTTTTACTCCTTGGTTTTGGTTTAAGTTAATAGTGAAAATTCCAAATCCATTAGCATCCGTTTTCCCTGTATAAGAGAATGGACTTGCTTCCGTAATGTACTGCTCTGCCTTCGGTGAGGTCGTAAATGTAACATTCACATCACCTGAGATTGGTGCAATTGACCAGTTATTATCAGCAGTTGGTGTAACTTCTTTTACTTCAGAAATATAATCCATTAAAATTTGGCGATTTTCATCAGCAGAATCAACCACTAACTCGCTACCTTTGAGACCAGGGAAATTCCCACCGCCACCAGCACGATAATTGTTTGTAACAACAACAAATTCTTGTTCTGGATCAATTGGCTCTCCGTTGTATTCTAAGTTCACAACACGACTAGACTCAGGGTTAATAACATTTCCTTTTGTGTCATATTTAGCAGGCTTTGTAACATCAATTTGATACTCAACTCCGTCAATCACATCAAAGTTATACACTGGGAAAGAAGGATTTAATAATTCTTGTGCTTCGGTTTTAGAAGTGTCAATTGTATTGAACTTACCAGCTGACATTTCAATCCATTCCTTCACGACGGAACCTGTTACTTTTACAGCTTTTAATGTGTTGTCATAAAGATACAAATCACCCGCACTGCGGATTGTTAAATCACCTTGTTTGATTTCTGTATATTCTTCAACACCATTACGTCCTGCTTTGAAAGGTGCTCCAACAGATAAAATTGGAAGATCTTTTAATTCAGGCTTGTTCAATGAGATGTAGTTTTCTACATACCATTTTTGCGCATTTGTTACGACTTGAACAGAAGGATCATCTTGAACAAGAGCAAAATAGCTGTAAATATCATCAGTTGTTGTTCCGATTGGTGTATTTACATAGTCAATTGTGTCTTCATGTGCAGCCTTGACAGCCTTGACAATTTCTTGATCTGGTTGAACTGTTTCTATTGATCTAGTAGAAGATTGAGAGTTAGAAACCTCCCATTTTCCTTTAATCTTTTGAAGAGTAAGGTCGATAATTCCAAGTGCACCACCGCCATATCCTGCTTGAACAGCAGCAACACCATTAATTGTGCCTTTATTATTATCTACTCCAGGTAATGGTTGTCCATCAGCACCTTTGAAAAGGGCATCTAAGCTGCCAACATCCTTAGCAGGAAATGTTTTATGAGTATGTGAGAATGTAATAGCATCAATTCCATCTACTTTACTTAAAGCATAAACCGCATCTTCTGTATTCTCTTCATTTGAACTAAAACCAGAGTGAGCTAAAGCGATCACAACATCTGCACCTTTTTTCTTCATTTGAGGTACATATTTTTTAGCACTTTCGATGATATTTTTTGTGATGACTTTACCATCTAGATGAGCTTTGTCCCACTCGTTGATTTGTGGGGGAGTAAAACCAATATATCCAACTTTGATAACCTTTGTTTTTCCATCTTCATCTTTTACTTTTTTATTAACAATTTTATAAGGGCTATATTTATTAATATCATTTGAAGGATTATCATCATGATCATCAATATAAACATTTGCATTTACAAAAGGAAATTCAGCATCATCATACACTTCATCTAGGTAGTCTAGACCATAGTTGAACTCATGGTTTCCAAGTGTAGCCATGTCATAATCCATTATATTCATTGCTTCAATTGCTGGATGTACCTCGCCGTCCTCTAGTGGATCAATCTTTGCTTTGTAGGTGCCAAGAGGGGTTCCTTGGATAAGGTCACCGTTGTCTACGAGGACAGAGTTATCTACTTCTTTTCTTGCTTGCTTAACAAGAGTTGCTGTTTTAGCTAGTCCTAGTTTAGGGGCTTCAGCATTTTTGTAGTAATCGAAGTTGAGCAGGTTCGTATGAATGTCTGTTGTTTCCATAATTCGAAGCTCTACTTGTGATTGAACCTTAGAAGTGGTAGGTTTGGCTGCATTTACAACGCTTGTCATAAACGGGGTTGATAACAGACTAATGGCAAGGGTGCTAGAGAGAATCGTATGACCTTTGAGTTTTTTCTGCAACTTCATTTGATACATCCATCCTTTAATTTTTTTGAGAGATTACTAGTCTCCAAGGAACATTTTATAATAGTGGAATACTTCAAAAGAATGGTTAATAAATACTGAAAAAATTACAGGAAATATAGAGTAAACTTATATCTAAATACTTAATTTTCAGAAGATAGAGTAAATTGATATAGGCGAAAATATATAATTTCACCAGCTTAAGTAAAAAAAAATTTACGCGTTTAGTCTAAATGGTACAAAACGCATAGGGGCAATGAATGGATTATTTCCGATGAAGGGGATGAAATATATAAACGGGGTTATAGAAGAGAGAAGCTGTCTTTATAGTTGTAAGACAGCTTCTCTTCCTAAAAATATTTTATTTATGATCAATTATTGCCCAGTAAGCTGGTTTTACTTTGTAATTCGGATCAAATACAAATGGTGCATCTTTTCCTACGCCATCATTGTACTCCTCAGCACGATCATCTAGCCATGTATGGTTATCAGTAATTCCCCAGAAGGTAACGTTACTAATTTTGTCATCTAGTTTTTCGTATAATTTAAATAATGCATCATAGCGTTCTGCTTGAGCTTTAAAAACTTCAGCTGGGATTTCACCATATGTTTTATAAGCCGGTTTTGGTGGCCAACCATAAAGACTTACATCAAGTTCTGTAATTTGATTATCTAAACCAAGATCTGCAAATAGATTGATAGAATCTTCTGTTTGTTGTAAAGTAGGCCATCCAAGCTGGATATGTGATTGGTGTCCAACACCATCAATTGGCACGCCCTGCTCTAAAAGTTTTACTACTAAATTATATAAGTCATCTCTTTTTGATTCTACTTCTGTATTATAGTCATTAATATAAAGCATAGCATCTTTTCCACCGTATTTATGAGCAGTTTCAAACGCTACTTTAATAAAGTCAGTTCCTGTGAGTTTAAACCATTCTGATTGACGTAAACCACCGCCATCATCAATGACTTCATTAACAACATCCCAAGATTTCACATCATCTTTATAACGCTTAACAATCGTTTTAACATGATTCTCAACACGTTTTAATACTAGCTTTTTATTTTTCATACGTTTTACAGGATCTTTTTCATCAACCATTTTTTTCCCATCTTTATCAAGGAAGAACCACTCTGGAACTTGGCTATGCCAGATAAGGGCATGGAAGCGTAGGTCCATATTATTTTCTTTTGCAAATTTAACAATCTTGTCAGCTTCCTTAAAGTTAAACTTTCCTTCTTCTGGCTGAATATTAATTGGCTTCATCACATTCTCAGCAACGATGCTGTTATAATGGCGCTTCAACATGACTGCATCTTTACCTTCTAATTGACTTGGCTCTACAGCAGCTCCGATTGTAAAGGAGTCTTTATATCTTTGGTCTAACTGTGGTGCTGTTAAGGCACTAATACTAGGTTTTTCCGTAGTAGCAGCAGAAGCAGTACTCATTCCTACAGGTAATAATAAGGCTAGGGCTAATCCAGAAATAATTGGTTTACGTAATACGTTTAACATGTTTTAATCTCCTTTTTAAAATAGATTTGAAAGGCTTTCTAAAACAGCTTCTGAATAACTCTAACGAACCTCCTTTGTATATATTTCAACCAACAAGTAAGGGCTTACATTTCTGCAGGAAGTTAATTATGTATAGGTGAGCCCTAACTGAATTTGATTATAACAACTTCAACTTTGTTTGGCTACTAAATAAACAAAGTTATTTTACAATTTAATAAATTCAGTAAAATAGTAACGATTTGTTTTATAGGTAAAGAAGTTAATCTGTGAAAATTTTCCTATGTTTGGAGTTTTCAAAAGGAGATAGAGAAGCAGGTGTTCTAAGTGAAAGTAGAGTGACTTTGAAAATGTGGAGGTTGAGAATAACTATATGAGCATTCTGGCAGTGATAAGCCAAAGAAGTAGAGAGGAAAAGTCTTACTTCTGGTCTAATTAAGGCATAGCTAGTACCAATGCCATATTTTCTATGATTCTAACACTCTAACACTCTTACAGTAAGAGCTTTATATTCCCATAAAAAAGTAAAAGAACACTACAATAACCACATTGTAGTGTTCTTAAATATCTTACTTATAAGGATCAATCGTCTGAATAGTGCCGTCTTCATTGTAGTGTATTTCTGCATACTTCACACTGCGTTTATGATCGACTCCGTCTGATAAAGAGCAATCATGATAAAATAGATACCATTTATCTTCAAACTGAACAATTGAATGATGAGTGGTCCATCCTGTTACTGGAGTAAGAATTTTTCCTTTATACGTGAATGGACCTTGTGGGTTTTTGCTTGTTGCATAAACGATGCAGTGAGTTGTTCCCGTTGAATAGGAAAGATAATACTCATCATTATATTTGTGGACCCAAGCTCCTTCGAAAAATCTTCTCTCTTCATCTCCAGCTAGGATTGGATGACCATCTTCATCAACAATTGAGATTTCTTGAGGTTCAGATTTGAATGTAAGCATATCATCCTCTAGCTCAGCTACCATCGGACCTAATGCTGGCTCTGATGCTGCAGGACCTTCACCATTTGGATTAAATTTTCCAGTCTGCCACTTTTCTAGCTGACCTCCCCATAGACCACCGAAATAGATATAAGATTTGTTGTCATCATCTACTAATACTGCAGGATCTATACTGAAACTCCCTGGGATATAGCTCTCTTGAGCAGTAAAAGGGCCAGCAGGATTTGTGCTTGTTGCAACACCAATTCTAAAAATATCATCATGATCTCTTGCCGGGAAAAATAAGTAATAGGTGTTGTTTTTGAATGCTGCATCAGGTGCCCATAATTGTTTCTTTGCCCAAGGAATGTCCTTTACATGAAGGACCTCTCCATGATCAATACAAGGAGATTCGAAGTTATCCATTGATAATACATGGTAATCTTCCATTTTATACTGATCACCATTGTCATTTGAAGGTTCATTATGATCCAAGTCATGTGAAGGGTAGATGTAAATTTTGCCTTCAAATACATGTGCTGAAGGATCTGCAGTAAAAATATGTTCTACGATAGGTTGTTTAGGTTGTGGTAGTTTACTCATTTTAATCTCCTTATCTATTAGTAATTTGTAAGCGTTTGTATTAATTATAGCAAACTTTGTTTATTAATTAAACAAACAATACGAAATTATTTTAATTACCCAAATACTTTAATTAGCAAACGGCACATACTAAAATTACCATTTGTTTTTATTAAAACAGCATAATTGGGATTGATGTACTGAATGTGGTATGGTTTTGGATATTTAAGTTGAAATTAGTTTAGAAAGAAAAGTATCTAATGATATTCATTGTTGATGTGAAGGTATAGGAAGAATAAATAGGAGGAGGAATTCCGCTTAAGGTATATAGTAGGTGCATAAATAGCCGATATAAGCGGATATATTACGGTTAACTTCAATAAATATAACCAAATCTTTAGATTTGGTTCAAATAGGCGGAAAAATTCCCCTTATTTTATGAGAAATGTTGGTTTTTCCTAATTTAAACGGAATTTTTCCGTTTATTTTTCAGAAGAATTAACTATATAGTGCAAAAAAAATGCTTGGAGACACAATGTTCCAAGCATTTAATCATATTATCTGTTAATTTATCATCGAATTACTGTACAGTATTTCTAATTTTACACTTCAAAACCGAACCCATTAACAAAAAGTAAGGGGCCATCGTACTATAAAGCTTCTTTTATCACTTTTTTATAATGTAAAACAGACAAAATACCAAATATTGAATATAACGCAGTATAAACAACCATTACCATAATCATCGGTGTCCATACCTCAGTTCCAAATAAAAACCATCCAGATTGAACAGCAAAATAACTATGAAGTAAACCAACAAACAATGGAATACCGAAGTTATAAATTTGTTTCATTCTAATTCCATTAAGTAGATCTCCTTGAGTATATCCAAGCTTCCTTAAGATCGTATAATTTGGTTTTTCATCTTCACCTTCATCCATTTGTTTGAAGTAAAGAATACATCCTGACGTAATCAGAAAGGTTAATCCTAAAAATCCGACGATAAACATCGCTAACCCCATTGTCCTCTTTTGACCGTTTGCCATAGCTAGTTGTGAATCATGTGCTTCATTCTGGTCAAACCCCAGCTTTTGAAAAAGGTCATTAGCTTTTTGTATATTACCTTCATCATTAATATTTAACCCGATATAAATAGAAGATTCTCTTTGTATTTCCTGTTCAAGATCCTGTTTTAAACGCTCAAATGTAGATTCGTCAACAACTGCGGTAGGTGTTCCACCACTGGTAAAATACCATGAAATAGGATAATGTTTTTCTATTCCAATAAGCTTTTGTGAAATGACTTCATTTTTTCCCTTCAGTTCAATTTGACCGGAGTTTTTCATTTTCATAAACTTTTGCAGAAAATCATTATAGCCAGTAAAAAGAGTTTCATCTGCTGCAACATCAATATCCTTAAGTGCCTTCTCACTAATAACAGGCATTGGCATAGCACTTGGATGGTAATTTAACCCTTCTAATTTAGCGTCTAAAATATTCGATAGGTTCGTATTGACTTGGAGAACCTCCATTTTCTTTTCATTATATGCTATATTAGAAGCCTCTAATTCATCTTTAAACGTATCTGCATCTTCAACATTTGTTATAGCAAAGTCATCAGGAACACTATTTTGTGCTTGCTTTTCAGCCGAATAATAAGAAATATAACTGAGAGACAGCAAGCCAATTGCTAGAGCTGAAACAGTTGTAATAATGGTAAGTAAAAGAGCATTAGATTTCATCCGAAACATAATAGAAGAAAGAGATAAAACCTCGTTAATATTTAAATATCCACCTTTTTTCCTTCTAATAATGTTTGCAATAAAGCGGACTGAGCTCTTATAAAAAAGGTAGGTTCCAATAATTACGGAAGCTAAAATAAAGGTCATCGCAAAAAATAACACATTAATCGTTGTAAAATCCCCACCAAATAATTTAGAAGACACATAATAGCCTAATATAATAAGAGCTAATCCTAAAACCCCAATTATGGTTTCTATAACTGATATTTTCTTCACTTTTCCTTCTGTTGTAGAAGTTACTCGAAAAAGAGAGAGAATGCTTTGCTTCTTAATAAATAAGGAGTTCATTCCGATAATTAGCAGATAGATTGCCACAAATATCAAAATCGTTTGGACAAGAGCTTGCCAAGAAAAATGCAAGGTAGCAATCTCATCAACCGCTGTTGTTTTATATAAAATCATGGTAATTAGCTTTGAAAAAGAAAAGCCGATAAAGATGCCTATAGATAAAGAGCCGAAGTAGAGAATAAGATTTTCTGTACTTAGAATCCGAAAGATTTCAGCTTTTGTCATCCCAATCAATTGAAATAATCCTATTTCTTTACTACGTCTTTTGATAAAAATGTTGTTTGCATATAAAAGGAAAATACTCACAATCGCTACAAGTAAAATGGATGCTGTTTTAACAGCTGCTGCTCCTTTGACTGTACCCTTTGCTTCATCCATAGAGGGATCATATTGCAAGGTAACGAATGCAAAATAAAGAGCAACACTAAAAATTAAAGCAAACGCATAGAGATAATAGTTCTTAAGATTTTTCTTTAAGCTTCTAAATATAAGCTGATTAGTGGTCATATTTTACACCACCTAATACACCTTGAGTTTTGATAATATCCTGGAAGAAGCGTTGTCGATCTTGCGCACCTTTATTTAATTGAGTATAAATTTGTCCATCTTTTATAAAAATCACTCGATTACAGAAGCTTGCCGCAGTTGGATCATGTGTGACCATCAAAATGGTAGACTGACGGTTTTGATTTAACTCACTTAACTTATGCAATAAATCTGAAGCAGATTTTGAATCAAGAGCTCCTGTAGGCTCATCTGCAAAAATAATACTCGGTTGGTGAATAAACGCCCTTGCTGCAGATGTTCGCTGTTTTTGCCCACCGGATATTTCATTTGGATATTTATCTTTTAGTTCATAAATGCCTAAGGCAGTAGCCAAGTCTTGAAACTTTTGATCAGCTTCTTTTTTAGGTGTTTTTGTGATAGATAATGGAAGAAGGATGTTTTCTTTCACAGTAAGAGTATCTAACAGATTATAATCTTGAAAAATAAAACCCAAATGATTTTTTCGAAATTGTGCAAGTTGTTTATCTTTAAGCTTCGTCATTTCATTGCCTTGGATCATAATAGAACCACTGCTGACTCGGTCAATGGAGGAAAGGACATTCAGTAGCGTGGTTTTCCCTGAACCGGATGCCCCCATAATACTAACAAACTCACCTTGTTTAATCGTGATATCTATTCCCTTTAAAACCTCTTGTTTATTAAACTTATTGCCAAAGCTTTTATGGATTTTCGTTGCTTCTAAAATATTCATTATGGAATAACTCCCTTTCATTACGAATTTATCTTTAGCTTTCATCTCATCTAACTTCATTATAAAAAAGGGAAATCAGCTTTTCCCTCGATTGATCTAACAAAATAGAAAAGCATGTGACAATGTTGTCACATGCTCATTACATTCACAAAGTCATTTCTTTTTGGAAAGGTAAGTATAATGGTTGTTCCTACGCCCACCTCGGATTGAATGGTAATCTCAATTAACAAGGGTTTAGCTACTTTTTTTGCGAGATACAATCCCATTCCTGTGGCTGATTGGTCATCATGATTGGTTGTAGAGGTAAAGCCTTTATCGAATATACGAGGGAGATCTTTCACATCTATTCCTCGACCAAAGTCTTGTATTTGTAAGTATGTATGTTCATCTTGTTGATAGCTTTTAATATGAATATCAGAGTTTTTACTATACTTAACAGCATTTGTTAGAAGCTGTCTTACAATGAAAGCAAGCCATTTTGTATCGCTTAATACTTCTGTTTTTTGAAGATCGATATCAAAACCAATTCCTTTTTGAATGCACCATGATTGTAAGGTTTTTAGTTCCTGAAACAACAAAGCTTCTAAGTCTGTTCTTTCTATTAGCAAATCATTCTCAATAAAAAGCAATCGTTTTTGATGAAGCTGCTGATCAAGAAGTAAGTGAATTCTAAGCCACTCATAGGTTATCTGGGATTTCAATGTATCATCTTCTATTTTTTCAACCATTAAATGCATGGCTGTTAGAGGGGTTTTCACTTCATGAATCCATGATAATAAATCATCTTTTTCCTGCTCTAACATGACTTGATTTTTTGAGGCTATCGTTTTTAAGTAGTCTATTTGCTCAATAAAACTACTTTCTATCATCTGCTCAAACGGACTGTCAGGCTTCATTAAGCGCGTTAAATCAAAATCTTTTTCCCGTTCCTGTAAAGCTTTATAAAACTTTGTTTCTTTTTGATAACGAAAAGCAAGGAATAGGAGTAAAATAAGGGTCATTAAGAAGGTTACATACACTATAGATGGTAGCGAAATTTTTGGGTCAATATAGGCAATAAAAAGGAGAAGCAGGTTTTGGAAAATAAAAAAGACAATCCAGCTTCGTCGCTCCAGAAGATATGTTTTTATCATGTTTATACCTCTTCTACGGCCATATAGCCTTGTCCGACTTTGGTTTCAATAAAACTTCCTAATGAAATCTCATCCAACCGTTTCCGCAAGCGATTTACATTAACAGTTAATGTATTATCACTAACAAAACGCTTATCATCCCATAGCTGATTGATAATGTTCTCCCGGCTAACAATCTTGTTTTTATGTTGAATTAATATTTTTAAGATAAACATTTCATTTTTTGTCAGTTCTATAGAACCAACATCATTGACCACAGTATTTCTTTCAAAATCAACTGTGGCATTGCACCATGTTTTCACTGTTAGCTGTTCAATGCTATAATCATAAACTCTGCGAAGAATCGCTTGAATTTTAGCAATGAGAACATCAAAGTGAAAGGGCTTTTGAATAAAGTCATCGGCACCAAGCTGCATAGACATCACCATATCAGTGGGGTGATCTCTTGAAGAGAGAAAAATAATTGGAACATTTGATTGTGATCTAATCATTCGGCACCAATGAAATCCATCAAATTTAGGAAGCTGTATATCAATGATGACGAGCTCTGGATTAATAGAAATGAACTCCTCCATGACCTTGCTAAAATCAGTAATCCCATGCACCTCATAAGACCAGCCAGCTAATCGGTCTTTTACTTCGTTAAATAGGGTCATATCATCTTCAATAACTAAAAGTTTAAACAAAATTTTCACCACACTACTAGTTTAATTTCTCTCTTTTTCTTAATTTTTTAATAGCTAGAACAACTAAAGTGATATAGCCAATCATCAGTCCATATCCGATTACGATAATGAGCAAAGGTACATAATCAGGATTGGCTCCTGAATCGGTTGACATTGCGGCTAAGAACAAAGGCATAATTGGCAACATGATTATACCAGGACCTGTACTAACGAGTAGCAAGCCACCAGGAATTAAAACAAGCCATGGCCAGATTGTTGTTGATGTTTTTTCTGAAGGTGTACTGGTAGTTAGTAGGGAATCTTGCATGTTCGTTTCCTTTTTCAAAACATGAAAATTTTTAATCTTATCAAAAGAACGCTTCATCGCCCAAATTGCACCAAGAATGATCACAAGGGCAATGATAAGATAAAAGAGTGAAAAAAATGAAAGAAACCTGATTGATTAAATTTCATTAAAAATAAAAAAATGAAACCAGGAAGGGCATTGATGAGGAATAATGCTCCACCTATTAAAACAAACCATGCCAATAAAGGAGGTTTTTTTTCTGTGCTCATCGTATTTTCCTCTTTCAAAAGATGCTTTTTATTACTATTATAAAATAACCTATTGGAAAAATATACCGTAATAAGTGAGGGGGTACACATATATTATGACAGGAGCTAAGGAGGTATAAAATCACTCACGAACATAGAATTCGTGAGTGATTTTATATAATAAGTATTAAACGCCAGGAAACCAACCTGGTGTATTGATAATCGCGTTCCATAGTGGGTCAGGAATAACGAGTTCCTTTTGTTTATCTTTATTTATTTCTGTAACAATTTCGTCCTCTTTGCCGTCTGTTACCTTTTGAACCCAATCAGGATCAATGATAAGTTCTCTTCCTAATGCAAGAAGAGGTACTCCTGTTTCAAAGGCTTTACGAGCATCCTCGGCTGAGTAGATAGATCCTACACCAATTAGTGGTACACGATCATTAATTGTTTCCTGAAGATAAGAGATTCTAGTTTTTGTTAAATCTTCCACACCTCTTCTAGGTGTTGAGAAGAAATCAAATAATGATACATGTAGATAATCAAGGCCTTTATTTGATAAAGCATCTACAAGAGCTAGAGTTTCATCCATTGCGATACCAGGTGTTTCGGGTTCTTCCGGTGAAAAACGGTAGCCAACAATAAAAGGTTCTTTAGCATGTTCTTGAACAACCTTTTTCACTGTATCAACCACTTCTAAAGGAAAAGTCATTCGCTTTTCAAGGCTACCACCAAATCGATCTTCACGTCTATTAGAGTGTGGAGAGAAAAACTGTTGAATTAAGTAACCATTAGCACCATGAATTTCTACTCCATCGAAGCCTGCTTTAATCGCACGACGTGTTGCTTCGCCAAAGGCTTGAATGATATCCTCAACCTCTGCTTCCGTTAAGGCTCTTGGTTTCTTCTCAGGTTCTTCAGTTGATACCCCACCGTTTTCAGCTGGAATATCACTTGCACTAACAATTTCACCGTTAGGTACTAATTCAGGAGGACACATTCTTCCGCCATGAAAAATTTGCAAAACAGCTTTAGCACCTTGCTCTTTAATTCTTGTTGCCAGCTTTTCTAAGCTTGGGATCATTTCATCTTTATCTGCACCAAATTCACCATGAAATCCTTTGCCATTAGGCGTAACGTAGGCACAAGCAGTAATGACCATGCTTACTCCATTAGAACGGCGTGCATAGTAATTTACTTCTTCTTCAGTTACAGTTCCATCTTGATGAGAAGAGAAGTTAGTCATTGGAGCCATGATGAGACGGTTTTTTAATTCTATTCCATTAGGTAATGTATATGTAGATAAAAAGCTGTTACTCAATTGTATCTTCCTCCTTGTTTTAGTGTACTTGTTATATTAAGAAAATGATCTTTGTTTGTACATAAATATGCTTAGCAAATGTGTTAGGGTTTATGAAAAAATGTTGAAAGTATATTTTAAGGAGGGGAGGAGGGAAGAAAAATTAAAAATAAAAAGACACTACAATTCCTTGCAATGTCTTTTCTCTGTTTAATTAAATTTCAATATCTACACCGATGCTGTCAATTCTACCAGAATCGCGAATGAATGCTGCAACAGCTTGATGATCTTCGTTAGCTGCATAAGCATCAAGGGCTGCTTGATCCTCAAAGCGAACCATTAAAACAATTTGATATTCTTTGCTTTTCTCAGCAAGGTTAAGACCTGCATGAATTTCAACAATGCCAGTTAACACGTTCTTTAATGCTGTAAAACGACTAATCATTTCTTGATATTGTTCTTGTGTTGTTGTTTCTTCGAATTTAATAAGTACAGTACGTTGAATCATCTGTTTCTCTCCATTTCAATGACTTTTATGTATAGTATTTGCCAACTAACTAAGCGGCAATTTCTATCTCATTTTACATTTTGTGTTATTGGATATCAATTATCAAATAACAGCAGTAGAGTGAATAGCAGAAGAATTCTTTTTTAATAAATTATAAGTTATACACATCGGTTTATTTGTACGTGGATCTTTGCCAATTTCAGCATCAATGTTAAAAACATCCCTTAACACATCATGTGTGATAACTTCCTCACAATCACCCGCTTTAATGACCTGACCGTCCTTTAATGCGATGATATAGTCAGCAAAGCGTGCAGCTTGGTTTAAGTCATGCAAAACCATAACAATTGTGCGCTCTTGCTCTTTATTTAACTTTTGAAGAAGCTCTAATACTTCCAATTGGTGAGCCATATCTAAATATGTAGTTGGTTCATCTAAAAAGATGATGTCTGTTTCCTGAGCAAGGGCCATAGCAATCCACACACGCTGACGTTGCCCACCTGATAGCGCATCAACTGGTCGGAACTTAAAGTCAATTGTTCCTGTCACATCAAGTGCCCAATCAATGACTTCATAATCTTTCTTTGTTAAGCGACCAAAGCCTTTTTGATAAGGAAAGCGTCCATAAGAAACAAGTTCACCAACTGTTAAACCTCTCGCACTTTCAGGTGTTTGGGGGAGAATTGCCATCTTCTTTGCAAGAAGCTTGGTGTTTCCCTTGGAAATATCTTCTCCATCTAATATGACAGTTCCAGATTGGTGCGGAATGATTCTTGTAATGGCTTTTAATAAAGTGGATTTTCCGCAACCGTTTGAACCAATAATTGTTGTTATCTTTTTATCTGGAATTTCTATACTTAAGTCTTTAACAATCAGTCGTTCACCATAACCAATTTCTAAGTTATTTGTATATAGGCGAGCCATTATTAACCCTCCATTTATTCATTTTCAACTTATAAATGAAAATGATTCTCAATTTAGTTAGATTCTATAATTCCTATGTTCTAATGTCAATACTCTAAACTATATTGTAAAAAATAACGAATCATAGTATAGTTAAATGAGAATGATAATCATTAATAGAAATTCAAGCTAAGGAGTGAAATGTAATGGACTCACAGGAACTGTTTGATGTAACTGTTATTGGGGGAGGACCAGCAGGACTTTACTCAGCCTTTTATAGTGGATTAAGAGAAATGAAAACAAAAATCATTGAATTTCAGCCACATTTAGGCGGGAAAATTCATGTTTATCCGGAAAAGATGATTTGGGACGTTGGGGGACAGACCCCAATTCTTGGAGAAAGGCTAATTCAACAGCTTGTCCAGCAAGGCCTAACCTTTGACCCAACAGTTGTATTAAATGAAAAAGTGGAGTCCATCTCACGTAATGAAGAAGGAATCTTTATTTTACATACATCTTCAGGGGAAAAGCATTATTCCAAAACAGTGATTGTTGCTGTTGGCAGTGGAATACTAAATCCTCAAAAGCTTGAAATTGAAGGTGCTGAAAAATTTGAGGTATCTAACTTACATTACACAGTAAAATCCTTAAAACGTTTTAAAAATAAAACAGTCATTATATCTGGTGGAGGTAACTCAGCAATTGACTGGGCAAACGAATTAGAGCCGATAGCTGAAAAAGTAATCGTAACTTACCGAAAAGGGGAGTTAAACGGCCATGAAGCACAGATTAGTCAACTAATGAAGAGTAAAGCTGAATGCTATTTTCACACTTCGATAACGAAATTAGTTGCCGGTGCTAATCATGAAGAAATTGAAAGCGTTGAACTAACAAATCATCAAACAGGAGAAGTGACATATCTCCCGATCGACGAAGTGGTAATCAATCATGGATATGAACGAGATTCATCACTGCTTCAAAATAGTGATGTGCAAGTTTCATTAAAAGATCAATTTTATATATCAGGTAATGCAACTAGTGAATCTTCAATAGAAGGAATTTATGCGGCTGGTGATATTTTGGCTCATGATGGAAAGCTTCACTTAATTGCAGGTGCCTTTCAGGATGCTGCAAATGCTGTTAACAAAGCAAAGCAATATATTCAGCCTGATGCTACAAAAGTAGGAATGGTATCTTCTCATAATGAAGTATTTAAAGATCGTAATCGTGAATTGGTTAAAAGAATGATAAATTAAATAGGCTGCTTTTTTAGGAAGAAGTCCTGCGAACCTACGTAGGACTTCTTCTTATTATGCATAATGAAGAAATATAATTATAGATATAATGGAAATAGAAGATACATAAAAGAGGCAGGGGAGTATGTATGATAAAGAAAATAGCTGTTGTTACAGGAGCTTCAAGCGGGTTTGGAATGTTAACAGCATTAGAGTTAGCGAAAAATGGATACGAAGTTATTGCAACTATGCGTGATCAAAAAAGGAACACAACTCTTTTAAGTGAGGCTAATAGCTCTGGAATAGCGGATAATATAACAATTCATGAATTAGATGTGACATCAGCAGAATCAGTTAGTCTATTTAAGGAATTAGTGGGAAGGGTAGGGCAAGTAGATGTATTGGTTAATAACGCAGGATTTGCAGGAGCTGGCTTTGTAGAGGAAATTCCAATTGATGAGTATCGAAGTCAGTTTGAAACAAATGTTTTTGGTGCAATAGCTGTCACACAAGCTGTACTTCCAATAATGAGGAAGAAGTCCAAAGGAAAAATAATTAATGTTAGCAGCATTAGTGGTAGAGTTGGTTTTCCAGGCTTATCACCGTACGTTTCTTCAAAGTATGCGTTAGAAGGGTGGAGTGAGTCACTCCGACTAGAAGTAAAGTCATTTGGTATAGACGTAATATTAGTAGAGCCAGGCTCATTTCAAACAAATATATGGACGAGGGGAAAGAAGGTAACTGAGAATTCTCTCAAAAAAGAGTCACCTTATTATGAAATGATGAGGAAGCTTGAAGATCATATAGAAAGTGGATCAAGTAAGTTTGAAAATCCAAAGAACGTAGCAAGGCTAATCACAGCCATTGCATTAAAGAATAAACCTACCATGCGTTATGCAATCGGAAGAGGGGTTAAGATGACGCTCCTTTTTAAAATGTTGGTGCCGTGGACGATATTCGAAAAAATCGTATTAAGTAAGTTAAGGTAGGGATCAAGCATTAGCTTGATCTTATTTGTTGTTGAGTTATTTCTCTTAAATCTATCAAATTAGGAAGAATTCTATTAAAAATGAAAAAATATTTCTCCAATAACCTACATTTTTCTATAAAAACTGATGTAGAAACAAAAGTTCAACTAGGTCAAAAGGGTTAGAAGATACTGTCGAAAAACACCAAAATTCCACTGTATACGTCGCTGTATACATGTAAACATATTGTGTACATATTGTTTACAATGATGTGTACTTGTATACAAATGCGTATACACCGCGTCATATAAGGGTGTATACAATTTTGTTACAAATGTAGACAAAATTGTATACATGTATTCAAATTGAACACAACGAAAGTAATATTGACGCTTCTCTCCCCTACCTTTACCCTTGAGTTACTAGATTCACTGATTTAGTAACTCACGATTAAATTGAGAGGGATGGTTAGATGAGTAAAACTAGAATTACAGCAGTTGATGTTGGAAATGATTGCGTGAAGGCGCTTTTTGGAAAAGTAGATTACGAATTATATATCCCTAATGTTATTGCAAGAGACACTGAGGACCGACCAGTCATTGGTATAGAAGAATTAAATGATAAAGATCCATTAGATGGGATTCATGTAAGAGTTCATTCCCCTGCCTTAAAGGAAAACAATGCGATCTATCGAGTTGGTAACCTCGCAACAAAAAGTGATAACCCAAGTGAATTGGATCCAGGTAGCACAAAATCAGAAGAAGATCAGACACTTGTTATGCTTTTTACTTCCCTGGCACTAGATGCCGTTCGAGAAGAAAACTCTTCTATTTTCAAAAAAACAAATAATGTTATTGATGCAAATTATACGTTAGGAACAGGTTTGCCACTTCGTGAAGTCAAGGAAGGTAAAGATGTTGGCTATCGCTCACAACTCCTTGGATCTGTTCATCAAGTTGAATTTTTAGTAACTCCTAAATACCAAGGGTTAAAAGTTAATATTAAGTTTGATGAAGTAAAGGTTTATCCAGAAGGATTTGCTGCTTTTATTAATCTTGTTATGGACAAAGATTTAAAAATTATCAATCGTGATTTAATAGATAAGCAAATTTTAATTCAAGATATTGGCGGCTTATCGACGGATATTGCTGTGATTAAAAATCGTAATGTAGATGATGACAAAGCACAGGGCTTTAATCTTGGTGTGTCAGAGTCATTAGAAGCAATTAGAGAAGAAATTCGTAAAAAACATGGTGTAGAGCTCGACAGCCGTCGAGATGTGGTTGATATTATTACACGCAAGAATGATCGCCACCACATCATGGTAAAAGGTAGTCGGACAAACGTACATGATATTACTGACCGAATTCTTCTTGAACTGGCCAAAAAACAATACCGTCACTTGCGAAACGTATGGCAAAAAAATTCACAAACAGAAATCTGCTATTTTGTTGGTGGAGGAGCCATTGTTCTAAAAGATTATATTAAGATGTTAAATAATAGTTTAGATGGCTACAATATTGAGTTTTTTGAAGATGAAAACGAAAGTATTTGGATGATGGCAAATGCTTATTATAAACTAGTTTCCGATTTTGTCAGAAAAACCAGCGAGCCTCCGAAAAAGAATGAGAAGCAAACAGTCTAATTAAAATTGGGTGGTTATATGAATAAAAAGGGCGCACCAACCATAAAAAGGGGACAGGCTATTACCTTTCGCCTTCCCTCTGATACCCCTGATCATTTAGTAAGACAACTGGAGAAACTAAAACAAACAGAGAAAAGAAATTTTTCTAGTACAATCGCTGATTTTGTATTAGAAGGAGTGGGCAGCTCATTAAAAAAAGAGAAAGAAATGATTACACTTCCTTTGCCAAAACAACTATCAAAAGATCAACGAAATTGGCTAAAACATTCTCATTCAGAGGCACTAATGGGAAGTATTGTTTATCAACTATTATCTGATCCAGTCAGAGCAACATCGATATTAGCTTCATTAACTAGTAATTCTCTGGATATAGATGAAGCTCTGTATTTACAGGAAGTTGAAAATGTCCCGATGGATGTAGAAGTGGAAGGTTTCCCTGTTAATCAGGTAGAGAATAATGAAGAAGAAGAGAGTGTAGTAGTAAATGCACTTGAAGATGATATTGCTGATTTTGATATCTTCCCTACAGAAAATGAAGTTGCTGCTACGATAGAGGGTGAAGCGAAGGAAGATGAACCAGTAGATGACTTAAGTGATCTTTTAGGTGACTTTCTGGCTAGTATGAATAAATAATCAAGCTTTTCTGATAGCGTCTATTTTAAGGTTGCCCAACCCTGGGCAACCTTCTTACAAGGTGCGCACAGTGCTTTTCATGGATTAAAGTTAAAAATTAGTCATAATTGTATAATGAAGAAGCATATAACTGAACAGGAAAATAATTTCAGAAAAACGTTGACAGTACGATTTGAAAAAACATACAATAAAAATGAATTAATTTACAAAAATTGGAGGGTTACAAAATGGAAATTGTAAGAGTGCGATTTTATAGCAAAATTTCATATTGTAAGGTGACCCGCCATAACTTTCTTTAAAATGATCTAACACTTAACTTACTTTTCTGCGCAGGTCATCACTATTGTGACGTGCGTTTTTATATTGTCTTTTTTCGGGCATTATGCACTTTACACATGCATAATGCCTTTTTCTGTTTATTCCGGGTATCATATCTGCCCGTTTATATAGATACTTTTTTACAAATGAAAGGAGTTTTGAGCATGTTAAAACAAAAGGTAGTTCGTATTTATTTAGATTGGATGGAAGGTGGCTAACTGAAGACATTTTATTTGATATCAAAGGAGGGATATGAATGTTCTCAGTACTAGGAAAATTAAGATGGTTTTTTTATAAATATTGGAAACGGTACACAGTAGCCATTTCACTACTGATCTTCGTTAGTATTTTAGATGTTATTCCACCAAAGATAATTGGAATAGCCATTGATGATATTCAGTTTGGTCAGATGACTGCTGAACGGTTACGTGAGCTTCTGTTTTTCTTTATTGCGCTCATCATTGTCAGCTATGCGATAACTTATGTATGGATGTATCAATTGTTTGGAGGAGCGCACTTAATTGAGCGGATTTTAAGATATCGTTTTATGAAACACTTGCTTGCGATGACACCTAGATTTTTTGAAAAAAACCGTACCGGTGATTTAATGGCACGAGCAACAAATGACTTAAAAGCTATTTCGTTAACTGCCGGGTTTGGTATTTTAACCTTGGTCGATTCAACTGTGTTTATGATTATCATTGTTTTTGTCATGGGATTCACAATTAGCTGGAAGCTTACTCTAGCTGCACTGATCCCACTTCCGTTAATGGCTATTGCTATTAACTACTTTGGGAAGCTCATTCACGAACGTTTTACTGTTGCCCAGGATGCTTTTGGGAACTTGAATGACAATGTACTTGAATCAATAGCAGGAGTGCGGGTTATTCGCGCATATGTACAAGAAAAAGCGGATGAAGAGCGGTTCAAAGAAATGACAGAAGATGTTTATGAGAAAAATATCGCTGTCGCCAAGGTCGATGCACTGTTTGAACCAACCATTAAAATCCTAGTTGGCTTAAGCTATGTGATTGGCTTGGGCTATGGTGCATATCTTGTGTTCAACCAGTTGATTACTCTAGGAGAATTAGTTAGCTTTAACATTTACCTTGGAATGTTAATTTGGCCGATGTTTGCTGTTGGAGAACTAATCAATATTCTCCAACGCGGAAACGCTTCATTAGACCGGGTAAATGAGACTCTAGCCTATGAAGAAGACGTTAAGGATGTGAAAAATCCTAAACACATTAGCATACCAGAAAATATTGAGTTTTCTAATGTAACTTTCCGTTATCCAACCTCAACAACAGATAATTTAAAAAACATCTCTTTGCAGGTGAAAAGAGGAGCGACAATCGGTGTTGTTGGAAAAACGGGTTCTGGCAAAACAACATTACTCAGGCAGCTGCTAAGAGAGTATCCATTATGTGAAGGGAAACTTCTCGTTTCAGGTCAACCAATTGAAGAGATTCTAATTGATGACATTCACTCATGGGTTGGCTATGTGCCACAGGAACAAATTTTATTTTCTAGAACAATTCGAGAAAATCTTAAGTTTGGAAAAGAAAATGTTAATGAAGATGAAATTAAGTCGTCATTGAATTCAGCAGCCTTTGACTTGTCTATTCTTCCGAAAGGCCTAGACACTCTAGTAGGAGAGAAAGGTGTAGCCCTTTCAGGTGGGCAAAAACAGCGCATCTCAATTGCACGGGCATTAATTAAGGATCCTGAAATTCTTTTATTAGATGATTCCATGTCGGCGGTTGATGGAAAAACAGAAGCAAAGATTATTGAAAACATTCGTCATGAACGAGCTGGAAAAACCACATTCATTACTGCACATCGTTTATCGGCCGTCCAGCATGCAGATTGGATTATCGTGATGGATGAAGGAAAAATAATTGAACAAGGAACACATGAACAGCTTATTAAGCTTGGAAAATGGTACAAAGAACAATTTGATCGTCAACAAGCAGATTCATATGGGGAGGTGAGCTAAATGAAGAATCCCTCAACAGGAAGACGCCTAGTTCAATATGCACTTCACTATAAACGAACAATCTTTATTGCGCTTGCTATGCTAACCTTTGCTGTAGCAGCAGAGTTAACTGGTCCGTTTATAGCAAAAAGAATGATCGATCACCATATGATGGGGGTTGAAAAGCCGTGGGTAGAGGTTTTAGAGGAAGATGAACAATCCGTCACCTATAAAGGTAAGTATTATAAAAAGAGTACAGATATAACTTCAGATCAGTCACTTGGTGAAGATCAAATACAGGTTGTGCAAGTGGGGCGCTCCTTCTATGTAACAGATGAGCATGTAACATTTGATGGTAAGAGGTCTGTTGATAACCAAATATTAACAATTGGTAATGGGAATGAAACTGCTAACTATCCTGTAAATAAATTAACGAGAGAAGAACTGTTAGCATTTTATCAGCCTGAAATTAAACCGATTATTTTCCTTCTAAGCATTTATGTAGGATTGCTCTTGATTGCAGCTTTCTTTCAATATGGAAAGTCCTTGCTGTTACAAAAGGCAGCCAACCGTATTATCCAGAAAATGAGAACAGATGTATTTGAGCATATTCAAAGAGTGCCACTTTCATATTTCGACAATCGTCCCGCCGGGAAAATTGTTTCACGTGTAACAAACGACACAGAGGCGATAAGGGAATTATATGTGAAAGTGTTAGCGAGCTTTTTCACAAGTGGTATTTATATGACAGGAATTTTAATTGCTTTGTTTTTCTTAGACGTCAAGCTGGCACTGATTACATTGCTTGTTGTACCGATTTTGTTTATCTGGACGGTGCTTTACCGTAAAGTAGCTTCTAACTATAATCATTTAATCCGTACTCGTGTTAGTGATATAAATGGAGTGGTAAATGAGTCGATACAAGGTATGACGATTATTCGGGCATTTCGTCGAAAAAAGCAAACAATTGATGAATTTGAGGTGCTGAATAAGGAGCACTTCACGTATCAAAATAAATTACTAAGTTTAAATGCTTTAACGTCCCATAACTTAGTGAATGTGCTAAGAAATGCCACCTTTGTAGCGTTAATCTGGTATTTCGGAGGACAATCACTAACAGCAACAGGTATTATCTCAATTGGTGTTTTGTATGCATTTGTAGATTATTTAAATCGATTGTTCCAGCCTGTTACGGATATTGTAAATCAGCTTGCACAGTTGGAACAGGCACGTGTTGCATCAGAGCGTGTATTTGAACTACTCGATGAAAAAGGGGAAGTAGTGGACACAGAGATCCTTCCTAGATTTCAAGGAAACGTTGCATTTGAAAATGTATCATTCTCGTATGATGGTGAAAATGATGTGTTAAAAAATATCTCCTTTGAAGCAAGAAAAGGAGAGACAGTTGCGTTAGTTGGTCACACAGGATCTGGGAAAAGTTCCATTATCAACCTGTTGTTTCGATATTACGATATCAACCGCGGAAAAATAACGATAGATTCTATGGATACAAGCCAAATTCCACGTCAACAGCTGCGGAAGCACATGGGCATTGTGTTACAGGATCCGTTTCTATTTACGGGTACAATTGAATCAAATGTTAGCCTCGGAAATGATGAAATTCCTATAGATCGGGTAAGAAAAGCTTTGAGAGATGTAGGTGCAGAGAGATTTATTAAACAGCTACCTAATCAATTTGAAGAGCCAGTTTTAGAAAAGGGTAGCACGTTATCAGCGGGAGAACGACAGCTTATTTCGTTTGCCCGAGCATTAGCATATGACCCGGCAATTTTAATACTAGATGAAGCAACAGCTAATATTGATACAGAAACTGAAGCAATGATTCAACAAGCATTAAATGTGGTAAAGGAAGGACGAACAACATTTATTATTGCGCACCGCTTATCAACGATTCGAAATGCAGATCAAATTTTAGTGTTAGATCATGGAGAGATTGTCGAAAGAGGAAGTCATGAAGAACTCCTAGAGCAAAAAGGAAAGTATTATAAAATGCATCAATTACAGCTAGGAAAAGAAGTATCAAACGTATGATAAAGAGAGAGTGGGAAGCGTGTTTAACCTTCTATTTTTCAGGGGAATATAGTAAGTAATAGGAGGTTAACAATGAAAAAATTCGTAAAGAATCTAGTAAAGTGGGCTCCTATCATCTATCCAATTGTAAAGAAAATCGTTCGTAACAGAAAAACTAACAGAGTGTAAAAAGAAAAAGATGAAGGGTTGGATTAAATATCCACCCTTTCATCTTTTTTTCTTATCTAATGATATAGGGGAGGAAGCTTTTCACTTTTCTCATTATTGAATGAAATAGATAAATCAAGGTTTCGGTTAAGCGAAACATAAAAGATATTCTCGTAATTAATAATACCCTTGTGTGCTAATTGCTGTTTTAACCACGTTTCGTCTACTTGAAAATAACGCAGTGTGTTCTCATAAATTTTCCCC
Organism: Metabacillus sp. B2-18; assembly: GCF_021117275.1. Lineage (NCBI taxonomy): Bacteria > Bacillati > Bacillota > Bacilli > Caryophanales > Bacillaceae > Metabacillus > Metabacillus sp. B2-18. The sequence goes on along the minus strand of NZ_CP088245.1, from coordinate 5,020,389 downwards.
TCCATCATAACTGGAAAGGAAATGGAGGGGCTAGAGCTAGTAAGCTTCATATCTTCTTTTGTTACAGTTTGTTTTTCAGCTTTTTTTAAAACACTTAGTGCTCCATTTGCTTCAATAATTGCTAATTCTACCTCATTTAGGTCAAAAGTATTTTTTTCTCTTAACATTTGAAGCACATTATCTATTGAGTAATGAATTCGGCTAATATTTTCTCTTAGTAATTTCCCATTTTGAACAACGAGTGTAGGTTCAAAGGTAATGAGCTTTCCAAACTTTCGATTTTTAATCTTCCACCTAGCAACAAGCCTCTGAAATAGTCCAATGACAACAATTGTAAAAGCAGTAGGAATGTGTTTGATGTTAGGATCTGCAATATCTGCACCAACAACAGCACCTAAAGTGAGGATGATGAGAAAATCGAAAATTGGGAGTTCCCCAATAGCACGCTTACCCATGAAAATGGTGACAAAAAGCAATAAAGGTAGAATCGTGACAATACGTCCAAGGACAATAAGTAAGTCCTTCATTAAGTCCTCCAACCTTTTCACCCCTTTTCATATTAATAGCCAAAGGGTAGCCAAAAGCATTGGATAAAATACGCTGAAAAGAAAAAGAGACGAAGAAATCGTCTCGAAGAAGTACTTATGCCTTTGGTTCAGGCACTTTTATTAAAATAAGAATACCGATGATAAACAGAATGACTAAACTAAATACACCACTGCTTGAATTTCCTGTTACTTGAGCCGTTACCCCTACAAGCAAAGGTCCCATAATGCTAGCAAATTTTCCGAAGATGTTATAAAAACCAAAAAATTCATTTGCCTTCTCTTTCGGAATAAGCTTAGCGTAATAAGAGCGACTCAATGCTTGAATACCACCTTGAGAAGTAGCAACGAGCATAGCTAGAATCCAAAAATCCATTGTTGAATCAAGAAAATAAGCATAAATACAGACGCCCATATAGATGATGATTCCGACATAGAGCATTTTTTTACCGGTAAAGCGTTCAGATAATTTGCCGTAAAGAATAGCAAATGGAGCAGCCACAACTTGTGTTACAAAGAGAATAATGAGCAGGCTTGTAGAGCTAATACCTAGGTCAGTTCCGTAGGCAGTTGACATTGTAATAATTGTTCCAACTCCATCAATATAGAAAAAATAGGCTAATAAAAATAGAAATAAAGCACGATGTTTTCGAACTTCTTTTAGAGTTTGAGCAAGTCGTTTAAAGCTATTAAAGACCGGATTTGGTTCACGCTCAATATAATAACGCTGGTGAACATTTTTAATTAGTGGAATAGCAAAAAGTCCCCACCAAACTGCGGTTATGATAAATGCGATCTTACTTGCAACTGTTGTTGAAAGTGGAATAAGTTCACTTTGTGCTAAAACAATAATGGCAATGCTGATAATAAAAGGTATGGTACTTCCGATATAACCAAGTCCAAATCCACGGGCAGAAATACGATTCATTCGTTCCTCTGTTGTGACATCTACCAAAAAGGCATCATAGAAAATGTTTGACCCAGAGAAGCCAATTGCAGCCAATGTATAGCAAACTAGCAAAAGAAGCCATTGCTCAGAGGGGATAAAGGCGAGTAGTGCGGTAAATCCCATTCCTAATGTAAAGAAGAAGGAAAAAAATCGCTTTTTGTAGCCCTGATAGTCAGCAATTGTTCCTAATATAGGTCCAAGCATAGCCAATATAAAGGTTGCGATTGAGATTGTATAACCTAAATAAGCAGTAGAGTTTGCGGCACTTACTCCTGCGTTCATTGCAGCCGCCTTATAATAGATTGGAAAAACAGCTGTAGAGATAATAATAGAATAAGCAGAGCTTGCCCAATCATAAAAAATCCAACTATTTTCTTCTTTAGTAATGCGCTTCATCAGTTTGCCTCCCTAGTAGACTTTCCCTTCTATTCTACAAGAATTTTAAAAAGAAGGAGGGTTGTTACTAAAATTTTACATTGAATTAATAAAGCATTAACAATATCAATGCATGATATTCAGATGCAGGGAGAAGAAGGTTAATGTTAGCGTTTACATTATATGTATGCGAATACTAGAAATAAAAAACCATATGAAGATGGAAAATCTTTTTAATTGATATCCATCTCCATAATGGAAGAAATCTCTTTGAAGCCTAGCTTTTTATACAATGATTTTGCGGGATTACCAGTAAAAACATTTAGTTGAGCTTTGTGATATCCTTCAGACTTTAGCTCATTAATTGCTTTATTCATAAGCTGCTTCCCTAGTCCGCCTTTTCGATATTGTGGAAATACATAAAGAGCAATAATGCTGCCTGTTTTTCGAGTATTCATTGGATTAAAATCAGGACCTAGTAGAACCCAGCCTGCTATCACCTGTTTATCAAGTGCAATAAGATAATAAGCACCACTATTTAATAAAGGCACGAACATATTCATTCCCGTATGAAAATCATTTTTAACAGTCCCCATTGAGCTTTCATTCATTGTATTAATTGTCATATGAAGAAGGGAATTTGTTTCATTTTGTGTGGCTTTTCTAATCTTCATAAAAACACCTCATAGGTTATAGTCTGCAACAGTATATGAGGGATTTACGGATGTTGTGAGAAGAAAAATAAAAAGCCTCTAAAATCGAGGCTTTAACTATAATCACTATTGGAAGGTACCCTTCACAAGTGCTTTTCCTTCCGATACCATATGTTGCCCTTTAGCCCAGACAGATTGAATGGAAAGATCCTGATCTAAAAGCACAATATCAGCATCACTACCAGTCTTTAGTTCGCCTTTTTGCTTCAGTTTTAAGATAGTAGCAGGATTACTGGTAATGACTTTTAAGGCGGTTTCTAACGGAATATGTTCTATTTGAACAGCATCTTTTACAGCTTGAAAAAGTGTATTTACCTTGCCAATTTTTAAACCGACCATCTCACCGTCTTCATTAAAATCAGGAAGGCTCGCCTGCCCGTCTGAGGTGAAGGTAATTTGTTCAATCGGTACATCCTCATCTAACATTCTTTTTAAGCCCTGACTGCAGGAGACCTCCCCTTCAGCAAGAAACTTAGGAATGGTACTTGTTGTAAAATCAACCCAGCCACCTCTTTTCGCATAAGAAATGCCTGCTTCAAAAAGATGCGGATTTCGGTTGATATGGGTTGGATAAAATTGACGAATTGGAAGGTCTGTTGTTTCAAGGACCTTTAGAATAAGATCCAGGTGATCTTTACTGTCACCAACATGAATATTAACAATTCCTGCTTTTCCAGAAAGCATCCCACCAATTCGGGCCGCAGATGCGAGCTTCGCCATTTCTTCTACAGTCGGCTGTGAAGATCTGTGATCACTAATCGCAATTTCCCCGACACCGATGATTTTATCAATTAAGATAAGATCATCTTCAATTTTCCCGGTTAGCGTTTTAACAGGAACCTGATAGGATCCAGTATGCACATAACAGGTAATACCTTCTTCCTCAAGAGCACGTGCCTTTGCAATTAAATTGGGCATTGTTCTTGTTGTGCCATCGGTGCCAATCACACCAATAATGGTGGTAATGCCTGAAAAAGTAGCATCTGTTAATTGCAGTTCAGGAGTGCGGGTTTTATAACTTCCTTCGCCACCACCGCCGGTAATGTGAACATGTGAATCAATAAATCCGGGTACAACTTTCATTCCTGTAGCATCGATTACTGTTATATCTACAAAATTTGCTGGAACAGGAATATGGTCTTCGATAAATCCAATTTTATCATGAACGAGAAGAATGTCTTTTTTACCTAAATAATCAGGAGCATATACCTCTCCGTTCCTTATAAGCGTTAACACCTGACATGCTCCTTTCTTAGCTCTAAATTAATAGCCGATAAATACAGCTATAAAGATGAAAATACTAGATAGTACAAACAATAATAACATAAATTTAATGATGAATTTTGCCCATGTGCCCCAGTCAATTCTAGCTGCACCAAGAGCACCCATTAAAGCAGCAGATGTTGGAACAATAATATTGGTTAATCCATCACCTAGCTGAAAGGCTAAAACAGCGACTTGTCGCGTTACACCAGCAGTGTCTGCTAAAGGTGCCATTAGCGGCATTGTTAAAGCTGCCTGACCTGATCCAGACACAACGAAGAAATTAAAAATAGACTGGAAAACATACATAAACCAAGCAGATAATGCTTCTGGAAAATCTCCAATAACTTGCCCAGCTCCATATAACATCGTGTTTAAGACAGATGGTGAATCAGGACTATCACCACCGAGGATAATCACGATTCCTTTTGCCATTCCAACAACTAAGGCTGCAGGAAGTAAATCTTTGGCCCCGTTAGTAAAGCCCTCTGCAATATCGTTTAAAGTCATACCATTTAGTTTAAAGATAACTCCGATGATCCCAGCTACCAAACCGATTGTGAAAAACTGTGAGGCAATTTCAGGAATATAGTAAGCATGCTTAACAACGCCCCATATAATCCAAGAGATTCCAGCCACAATGGTTAAGATAACAAGCCCATGACCTAACGTGAAATTTGAAGAAATGTTTTGCTTTTGAGCTTCTTTTCGAAAATAATCGTCCGTATCATAGGAAGCAGAGCGAGTTGGCTCTTTTCTAATGGATGATGCATATCTCCATGTATAAATGATCCCAACCGTTGTGAAAACAGCCCACATAATCATTCGGAAAGGTGTTCCTGATAAAACAGGTACCCCTGATATTCCCTGGGCAATGGCAACGCCGAATGGATTCATCCATGAAGTGGCAAACCCGATTTGCGTGGCAACATAAGTAATCATGACAGCAGTGATGGCATCATAGCCGAGAACAACCATAAGAGGTACTAGAATCATGGCAAAAGCAATTGCTTCTTCTCCCATTCCAAACACTGCTCCTCCCAAGGAGAAGAGAACGAACATAATTGGAATGATCAAAGCTTCTCGACCTTTTGTACGGTCAATCACTTTCAGAAGCCCCTCATCAATTGCTTTCGTGCGCATGATAATACCAAATGCCCCACCAATGATAAGAATAAAAGCAATAACACCTACTGCTGATCCCCATTTATCACCGGAAACTAAACCTTCAAACACATAGTTTAAAAAGCCTGCTTCACCATAGGGTTCAAACAAACTCGTACCAGGACGGACTAAATTTCCTTCCTCATCTTTTACGTACTCAAAGCTATCAGATATAAGGACAGTTTTTGTATTCTCTTGACCATCGGAAGTGTACGTAATTTCTTCAGTTTGAAATTGTCCAATTGGCACAAGAAATGTTGTAACAGCTGCTAAAATAACAACAAAGAAAACGATGATAAAAGTATGTGGCATTTTCCAAACTTTGTTCTCTTTTTTCATAATATCCCCCACTCACTTTTTAGTTTGTTCATTCATTTATTTGCAAATTCCGTGCCAAGAATATTTTTCGCTGAATAGAGGGCAATTCAACATATTTTGCTATAATAGGTTTATTAAATAACACCTAATTAAATAGATTATCAACCTATTTCAACCCAAAGAAAGAAGGATGATGTAGATGAGGAAAGAGCTTGTATTGTTAGCAGGAACAACTGAAACAAAGAAAACACTAAGAAGTCAGTTGAAATCTATTTTTGGTGATGTTGTTACCATTCACAGCTATGCAGTTGAGGAGCATTTACCGAAAACGTTAACTGATCAACTAATTGTTTATTCCTCTTACCTAATTGAGGAGGAAGTGAAAGAGATTGTTAGAACAAACTGTAAAGTTATTGTGGCAAATCGAACAATAAATTATGAATATATTGATCAATTATTATCAATACCTGAAGGTGCAAATGTGCTTTATGTTAATGATTTTCTTGAAACCGCACAAGACTCAATTCGGACATTAAAGGCATTAGGAATGAATCATGTGAACTATTTTCCTTATCATCCAGAAAATGGGCATGTCCCATCAAACATTTATGCAGCCATCACACCAGGCGAGATGGAGTTAATCCCTACACATATACATAGAAAGATTAATATAGGTGTGAGATTGATTGATATTTATACGATTTTTAAAATTGTAGAGCATTTTCAACTCCCAAACTCTATTAGTATGGAGTTTGCAGATCGATACACAAAGAAAATTATTGATTTAACCAAAAAGCTATCAAATGAAAGTCAAAAAGCTTCTACCTTAAATCGTTATTTGAAGCGTGTTGTTGACGGGGTAAATGATGGGATCCTGGCTTTTGGGAAAGATGGGAAAATTACCGTTTTTAATGAAGAACTAGAAAGACTTTTAGGCATTTCATCAAGATTTGCGATTGGGAAGCCGTTAAATAGAGTGTTAAATGATCTTGCCTTAATGCGCTTTTTGTCACGAAAAGATGAGGAATCAAACGAGTATTTTACTATAAAGCAAACACCGTATATGGTCCATCGCTTTTTTATGAAAGCTGAAAACACGATTGTTGCTACCTTTAAAAATGTTGATGAAACGATTGATATGGAAAAAGCTAGACGTGTTGCTTTGCAAAAGAAAGGATACGTTTCGAAATACACATTTGCTTCTATTTTAGGAAAAAGCAGATTAATAGAGGAAACAAAGGAAATTGCCTTTCGATTAGCTAAAACAGAGGCACCCATTTTAATAGTTGGGGAAAATGGGACAGGCAAGGAACTGTTTGCACATGCCATTCATCAAGCCTCATCAAGAGTTAACAATCCATTCGTTGCAATCAATTTCAGTGCCCTTCCAGAGGATTTGTTAGAAAGTGAGCTGTTTGGATACGAAGATGGCGCCTTTACTGGTGCAAAAAAGGGAGGGAAGAAAGGATTATTTGAACAAGCGGATGGTGGCACAATCTTTCTAGATGAAATTGGTGATATCAGCGTGAAGCTTCAAGCAAGATTACTTCGAGTTTTACAAGAGATGGAAGTGAGGAAAATTGGAGGAGAAAAAAACATACCAATCAATGTGCGTGTCATTGCGGCTACGAATAAAAACTTACCAGACATGATAGAGAACGGACAATTCAGGGAAGATCTTTATCATCGTCTTAAAGTATTATATTTGAAGATTCCTCCACTTAGAGATCGCATTGATGATATTCCCTTTTTCATTCAAGCATTTTTAGAGCAGTTTAGTGTGAACGATCAACAGAGAATATTGGATGAACATTTGTTGTATTTTTTTAAAAAGCAACCCTGGAAAGGAAATGTAAGAGAGCTAAAGAATGTTTTGCAATATATGGTGGCTGTTGCAAATGGTGAACCTTTGAGAGAGGAGCATTTGCCGACAGACTTCTCCATTGAGGAAAAAGAGAAAGATGAAGTAAGAATTCTTAATCCTGAGCTAGAATTTGTTCTTAAAGGAATATATGAGCTTTATCAAAATAACAGTGGGATAAGTAGGTTGAAATTAGTCGAGTGGTCCAGGCTTCATTCCCATCCTTTAACGGAACAACAACTACGAACAAAAATGAGTAAGCTTGCTGAACTTGGATTTATTAGCATAGGGCGTGGACGTGCAGGAACAGATATTACACAAAAAACCGTATCCTACTTTAGAAATCAATGATAAAAAGGGGCATTCCTAAGTGAAGGAAATTGCCCCTTTAACAGTTACCCTCTTTTCTCAAATAGCTTACATATTTCAATTATGGTTTCAGTTGCTTTCACCATATTATCAACCGAAATAAATTCAAACTTCCCGTGGAAATTTTCACCGCCAGTGAACACATTCGGGGTTGGTAATCCCATATAGGATAGCTGTGATCCGTCAGTTCCGCCACGGATCGGTTCAACGATAGGTGTGATACCAAGGTTCTCCATTGCCTCATGGGCCACATCAACAATATACTTCACAGGCTCAATTTTATCTTTCATATTATAATATTGATCATTAAGCTCTAAAACAATGGCATCCTGCCCATATACAGATTGAAATTCCTCTACAAGCTTAGTAATTGTTTGCTTTCTTTCTTCAAACTTCTGTTTATCATGATCACGGATAATGTAATGAACATATGTATTCTCAACATCACCTTGTAAGCCAATAAGATGATAAAATCCTTCATATCCTTCTGTAAACTCAGGAGCTTCCATTGCAGGGAGCTTGCTTTGAAAAGCCATTGCTATTTTTGCAGAGTTCACCATTTTACCCTTTGCCGTTCCAGGGTGAACATTGTTCCCTTTAAATGTAATTTTTGCTGCTGCTGCATTAAAGCTTTCGTACTGAAGCTCACCTAATGGACCGCCATCGATTGTGTAGGCAAAGTCAGCATGAAAGGCCTCAACATCAAATTTATGAGGTCCCCTCCCGATTTCTTCATCAGGTGTAAAGGCTACGCGTATTTTGCCATGCTTGATTTCAGGATGGTTAATCAGATAGGCCATACTCGTCATAATTTCTGCAATACCTGCTTTGTTATCTGCACCTAATAAAGTTGTTCCATCAGTTGTGATAAGTGTATGACCTTCGTAATTTTTAAGGTTCGGAAATTGTGATGCAGATAAAACCACATTTAGCTCTTCATTAAGAACAATATCTTTTCCATCGTAACTTGAGATGAGCTGAGGATTTACATTTTTACCAGTGAAATCTGTTGCTGTATCGATATGTGCGAGAAACCCAATTGTAGGCAATTCCTTATCTGTATTTGCAGGAAGCGTTGCCATCACATAGCCGTTATCATCCATTGTGACATCCTGCATACCAATTTCCTTCAGTTCTTCTACTAGCTGCTTGCCAAGTTTAAGCTGACCAGGTGTGGATGGACATGTATCATTGTTTTCGTTTGATTGTGTATCAACTTTTACATAGCTTGTAAATCTTTCAATGATTTCATTTTTCATCATCATTACTCTCCTTACTATGAGATAGGTTTATCTTATCATGTTAAGGAATGATGAGGAAAATTTAGAGAATATAAAAAAGAGGTTTGTAAAAGAGATGCCTCTGTTTTAAATACAAGGCACATTTCACAAAACCCTCTTTATTGAGTATACTTATGCACATTTACCTAGGTAACGTAAATTCTGCTGTTCTGCCTTTAAATGCTTTTTCACCGTTTTCAGCATAAAAAGGACCAAATTCCATAACAAACTTTTTATATAAACCAAATTCATCTTTTCTAAATAAGAAAACATGGAGTTTTTCCCCAGTTTCACCAGCAGCAATTGTGGCTGGGTCACGTGGTTCAGCCATTCCCTGACTAAGGACTCTAACTCGGTTATCGTCAACATTTAAAATAGTCCCTAAATTGTTGATACTAACTGGTGTGGTTGATCCGTTATCAATTTTCACTTTAACAGTTAGGGCAGCAACACCACTGTCTCCAAAATCACTAAACATTTCTTTATTTGCTTCGGTTGGAATAACTTCTGTGTACTGTACCCCTTCAACCGTAACATTCACATCACCGATTTTTTTGGTATCATTTATATTCAATTTTTCAAAAATCATTTTCTTATCAGCCCAGTTATCTGATGTTAAACGATCTTGATAGAACTGTGGTTGAGAAGCTGTTGTCTCTGCTTGTTCATCATTGTAGATGAAATCATATGACGGTGAATTTCCTGAAATGCTTCCGCTAAAATCAGAGTTCTCTGCTACTCCGCCTTCTATTACGTATTTAGGCTTAACTGATTTTAACTTTTCAAAATCTTCATTAGTCATTTTAAAAGTTAATAGACCTGTTACTTTTTCTCCTGCTTCGAATAAGGAGATGTCATCTTGGTTCTTTTTAATCTTAAAAATCTGTTGATCTTCTGGTACAAATGCTTTCCAGTCAGAAGGTATGTAATCTAAATCATTGCTTAACTGAATTCGATGAGAATTGTTATAATACATAGGTTTATCTGTTCCATTTTCTATAGTCACTTTAGCTGTCACAACATATCCATCAACTTGATCATCAAAATAGATGGTTGAATATTCATTGACGTCAGTAACTTTTACAAGTTGATATTCATCAACAGAAACTTTAAAGCCTTCCATATCATGAGTATATTGAGGATCTTTATTTGTATAGAGAATTTCCACATTCCCTTCAGAATCTTCAGCAATAAATGGATTTAATGTTTCGTTATCACCTTGTGGTTGTTCTTCGGCATCTTTTTCTTCAGTTTCAGTTGTTACTTCTTCATTAGCTGTTTGTGTTTCCTCAGCTTGAGCAGGAGCTTCTTCTTGCTTTGTTCCAGAAGCTTCTTCGTCATTTCCACATGCAGTTAGAAGAAGTGTGCTAAAAAACAATGTAGAAAATAAAAATTTGGATTTTTTCACATTTTCACAACCTTTATCAATTTTTTCCCACAGTTATCTATTATAATAGAATTCTTGTGAAAAACCCTTTTATTTACATAATTTATTAAAAAATGGTAATTAAGGTCTGATGAGGGAATTATCTATAGAGATAAAGTCATGTTTAATAGGTGATGTATGCCCTTTCAACTATCTTTGTGAAAATGTGATCACTTGTTCCTGGTTCTTTTGTTATGGATTTTCGAAATGTGTTTATTTATTTCTAGCTGTCTATAATACAATAACAAGTGCGCATTGGTTTTTTTCATTCCACATGGTACAACATAAATAAGATAAATTGAAGGAAGGACAACTTTATATGAATTTTGAACAAACAATTGAACCATTTATTACAACAGATGACCTTATTCTTCAGGATTTTGTTGCTCATACTCTTCATGATTATCCTACAAACAAATCCCGTAAATGGACAAAGAGATTACTTCTTGAAGCTATAAATAAGCCCATAAAGGCAATGTCTATCTTATCGTTTCTTAAGGTCGATCCTAATGATGAAGACCTGGTAAATCTTTTAATTGAGGCAAGAAATGATACTACTGATAAAATTCGTTATACCTATGAACGATTATTAACAGAGTTTCATCCTCGTATAGTCTTAAAGCATCGAGAAAAATTAACAGATCTCTTTCAAAAAGAAGATTGGCGCGTTTATGAAGTGCTGGAGAATGGAACAGAAGAGAAAGTATGGGAGGAATATTTTAACGCTCTAACTACATTGAATGCTGAACAAGACTTGAATTATTTCTTGTATCAAAGATTAAAGAAAATTGCTTATTCCCTTTTTGAAAAGAAATACATAACAGAAGAACAGGTTTTAAGTGTTTTCGCCCAAAATCTTCAGGAGGATTGGTTTGACTATAATGGCTATATAGCTGTTTATTTAATGGGATTAATGAAAATGGATCAGCATGCCGATCTTCTTGCATCTCTATTAACCAGAGACGACGATATATTAATAGAGGAAACAGCAGAAGCGCTTATCTCGTTTCAAACAGATAAGGTTGTAGAAGCCACAAAGCCTTATTTATTACATGAAGATTCCCTGATTTTTGCAGCATCTGTTATTGAAAACATAAAAACAGATGCTGCAGTAGAAGCATTACGTGATGTTTATCATCAATTAGAAGGAAATGATGTACAGGGAGTGATCTTCGAGGCACTTGTTCATCAGCTTTCAGTTAAAGCGCAAGGTGAAATTGAAGAATATGTTAGCAAAGCAGGTACAACAATACTGATCGATGAGGATCAGCTTGCGTATAGTTATTTTAAAATTATAGGAATTCAGCATCCTCGGCTTGAGGAATGGAAAAGTGCGATTGAGGGAAGGTAAGCGGAAAAAGGGATCGGAATAGCACCGATCCCTTATATTGTAGCTCCCTTTACGGCATTCTTACCTGAGGTTTACTACATCCACATGCTTAAAATCCTTCACTTGAAACAAGCCCATGTCTGTTAATTTTAATTCCGGAATTACAGGCAGTGCTAAAAACGATAGAGTTAAAAATGGGTTGAAGTTGCCTGTAAAGCCAATATTCATTAAAGCTGCATCAATTTCTTTTAGCATCTTATTTACATCTTTAAAAGATGAGGCTGTCATTAAGCCTGAAATCTCTAACGGTAAGGAAGCGATCACATCATTTTCGTTAATGACAACCAGGCCACCGCCCATTGCTTTTAATTCATAAATGGCTTTAAGTAGATCTTGATCATTTGTTCCTAGAGCAATAATATTATGAGAATCATGTGCAACAGTCGAAGCAATTGCCCCACTTTTAAGGCCAAATCCTTTGACAATTCCTAATCCGATGTTTCCAGTTGCTGCATGTCTTTCAACAACTGCCATCTTTAGATGATCTAGTTTAACAGATGGTTGAAAATAGCCATTTTTTGAGTTGATTTCTTCAACAATATGGTTTGTAATGATTTTATTTGGAACGATCTCAATTATGTTAGCGGAAGTTCCTTGTGAACATGAAATTTGCAGATCATCCATTTTAATCTCTTGAATATGAACGGTGTTTGTTAAAGAATCTGAGATGGATGGAGTTGTTTCACTATACTCTGAACAAACAAAACGTCCATTTTCAGCCATAAGCTTGCCTTTTAAAAAGACTTTTTCAATCTTCACATCTTCTAAACTATCTAAAAACACAAGATCAGCATCATAGCCTGGAGCAATAGCGCCTTTTGATGGTAAGCCAAAGCATTCTGCTGCGTTGATGGTGGCCATTTGGTAGGCAAGAATTGGATCTAGTCCTCCTTTAATGGAAAGAGAAATATTGTAATCAATGCTTCCTTCAGCAATTAAATCATCTAAATGCTTATCATCGGTTACAAAGAGACAGCGTCGTGCATTTCTGTCGGTAATAACAGGCAATAAAGCTGAAACATCTCTTGCAGCAGATCCTTCTCTAAGCATAACGTACATGCCTCTTTTCAAACGGTCACGTGCTTCCTCTGGTGTGACACATTCATGGTCCGTTTTAATTCCCGCAGATGCATAAACATTTATGACATCTCCAGATAGACCAGCAGCATGACCGTCTATTTTTTTACCGAGTTTATTGGCTGTTGTGAGCTTTTTCATCATACCCTTCTCTTGATGAAAAACAGAAGGGAAATCCATAACCTCTGCAAGCCCTAAAACACGTTCTTCTTTGTAAAAAGGCTCTAAATCTTCGGCAGTAAGTGAGGCACCTGCATGTTCAAACGGTGTAGCTGGTACACAGGAAGGAAGCATAAAATAGGTGTTTAAAGGGATATCTTTTGCTGAATCAATCATAAATTGAATGCCTTTTGAACCACTAACATTGGCTATTTCATGGGGATCGGCAATGACTGTTGTGACACCGTGTGGAATGACAACTTGAGAAAATTGTTGAGGAGTTACCATTGCGGATTCAATGTGAACATGACCATCAATAAAACCTGGTGAAATATATTTTCCCGTGGCATCGATGGTTGTGTTTCCTTCATAATGACCAACTCCAACGATAACACCATCTGTAATGGCGATGTCTTCTTCGATGATTTCACCATTAAATACATCTATTATTTTCCCGTTTTTAATGACAACATCTGCTTTTACTTTCTTTGCAGAAGCAGCTAATCTTTGAGTGAAGTATTCCATAGATGTGATCTCTCCTTTCGTTTATTAAAAAAATTTAGAAAAAAACCGCAAGAAAAAAGGATAAACTTTTCTTTGCGGCAGTAATCCGATACTAGTATCTCTTATTATTAGTGAATGATAAGTTAAAACAAATTTTAAAACATCTAACATTTAATGTCAACAATTTTAACATTAGTAATCAACCACTCTATTTCTCTTTCGCTTTTGATTTCGAAGAATAGGTTCAAACCCACCAGAACCAAGCACAACACCGAAAATGATGAAAATAAATCCAATCATTTGCGGAAGTGTAATAACTTCTCCTAAAAATATGGATGCACCAACTAATGCAAAAAATGGATTAAGATTAATGAAAACAGCTGACTCAGCTGGCCCTACTTTTCCAACGGCATAATTGTAGATCATATGTCCAACAGATGTTGCTAAAAATGCTGAAGCGAAGAAGACAATCCATATAGAAAGTGATCTTTCAGTCATGCTCTCGAGACCAGCAGGCTCAATAATAAGGCTGATGATAAAGAGTAAAATTGAGCCAATGAAAAGCATATAACCTGTCATCAGGCGTGGATCTAATGTTGACGATACCTTCTTAATCATAATAAAACTAACGGCCTGAACAAAAATAGACAGAAATACATGAACATCGCCAAGAGAAATACCTTCCAAACTATCTCCATTTTGAAACACAATGAATGAAATTCCGATAAATCCAAGAATAATTCCACAAAAGCGAAGGATCGTAATTTTGTTTCGTAAAAATAAAAATGCTAGAATCGTCGTTAAGATTGGCCCAGTTCCTAATATTAGTCCCCCATTAGAAGCTGAGGTTTCCTTTAAACCAATCGACAGAAAATAATGATGTCCAACAACATTAAATAAGGAACAGATGATAATGTACTGCCATTCTTTTTTGGTAGGTTTTCTTACAAGCTTTAAAGAAAATAAAATGACAAACACACCAACAGCTGCTGTAAAAATGCGAAAAGCTGTCATTGTAACAGGCATAAAGCTTGTAACAAGAAGCTTTGTTGCAATAACATTGAATCCCCAAAAAATCATCACAACAAATAGCGATATATAAATTTGATATTGATGCTTATTAACCAAGCAGTACCCTTCTTTCTTTATATGTAGACAATCTCTACAAATCTATTGCTCTAAGCAGCAACATAAACATTATATTTAAAAAAGAAAGAAGTAAATACTAAATTCGTCCAACATATTAAGATTTTTACAAAAAGGGCAAAAAAAACACCCTCATTAAAGGAGGATGGTATTCGACAAACTTCGGGTGGTGCCTGTCACTACAACAAGTAACTTCGCACTCCCTTGTTGTCACGCAAGAACACCCCGAGATTATTTTTTGTTTCAATCATTGAACCATTATCTAAGGAGTAGTAAGTAATTTTTTCTTTCCATAATAATGATTCTGGTGTATCAGATGTATCCTTCAACTTCTTCACAGTTCCGTTTTTCATACGGTACCGCTTCAAGGCAGGTTCTTTCTTTCGGATATCATTCAACCAAATGATAAGCTTCAATAAGTTTCCACCAAGCATTTCAAAACTTTCATTCTTCATCGGGCTGCTCGTAAATTGATAAATAGAAAGATTTTCACCCTTCATTACAAGATCAGCTTTTGCTCGAAAAGCATAATGAACATCTCCTGATAAAATTACACACTCACTTGGCTTCCATTTTATCAATTGCTCCAGAAAAGAATAAAAGCCGTTAAGGTTATATTTCCAGGCTTCAAAATCTAGTTTGTATTGAACCGGTATTCCCAATGATCGAAACGGATAAATGTTTTTCTTTAAAAATGACTCTATACTATCAACCCCATAAAGAGGAGTAGCTGAAGTAATTTGTAGCGAGTCCCCTTGTTGCCATGAGCTTTCCTTGATTACCGTATCTAGGAGCTCCCATCCCCTTGAGCCAATTAATATAGAAGGTTTAGAAAGAGTTCTATCATTGCTTTGAAAAGTCTCGTATTCTCGTAGAGTTCGAGTATCGAGACAAAGTGTCATCGGGTTTGTCGGAGCGATAAAATGCCACCCTTCAAAGTCAAGAATCGTGTTTACCCAACGATGATAAGAAGGTGTATTGATCGAAGTTAATTTTAAGTATTGCTCGATATCATGGATAAACGAGGAATCAAAGCTATTCGGATTGTTTCCCCAACCTTGAAAGGCCCAGTATGCCGTTAAACCACTAGCAATCGTATGCTTTCCAAGTGGAGCTCCATAGACTTGTTCTTTCCAATCAGCTGTAATATTCCAATCGTCTGTTACATCATGATCGTCAAATATCATATATGTTGGAACATTCGCTAACACTCTTCTCACCTTTGAAAGACCAGACTGAAAATAATGGACATCTTCAATTTGTTCAAGAAATTGATGTTGAAGCTCATCTTTTTCTTTAGGGTAAAAAGAGTCTATTTTATATAAGTCTTCAAATGCATTTGGGCCATTTGACTCTATCAAGGCATTCCAAAGCGCAGAGCTCCAGTTTAATAAGTACATTGCTGCATACTCCCCAAAGGTAAGCAAATGGTTTTCAGCATGAGATGACGTGAACTTACAGAGATCTTCTGCGATCGATTGCCGGCCGTTAATTTTATTTAAAAGGTGTTGATAGGGTGCCTTATTTAATTTTGGTTCAACCTCAATTAGGTTTTCGTCATCACCAATCAATTCCTGCTTAATTTTCTGAATATACGGTACGAGTGGACCCGCTATATCATCCGCATAGATTTGATCACCAAGCATGAAAAGTGAACTTGGTCTTAATGTAAGATCTTGATCATGTTTTTTTATTAAATCATCTGCTTTGGCTAAAGTGTCTTCCCCTTTACCATGGGGCTTTCTGCAGGACCCATACAGAATGGTTGAATGTTTATTAGTGTTAATAAAAAACGTAGGATAGTCAAACCCATCATACACAAGTGATTCTGGATGATCTGAAGACAAGAGCTGCAGACTGCTTAAATCATATTGCTCTAATCCTTTTTTAAAGAATAAGTTATATCCTAAAAATTGATTAATAGGAAACTCACCTCGTGTTGGCATTAACTTAATGAGATGAATATATAGATGTTTTCCTAAACGAACGGTATTTGTTTTAGTTTTTATGGAAATAGGTTGATTTTTTGAACCTTGTGTTTGCATCTCATATAATCCAGCATTTATTGAATAATCCTTGCTTGTAGCAAGCCAAATAAACACCTGTGAACTTTCCACTCTACGAAGGATAGGACCGGACAGAATAACAGGAAGCTTCATCATTGCCAGTCACCTCTAACTAGGTATTTTTATTACTTTATTCAAGAAAGAGTACATTTGTGAGGCAGGTTGCGTTCGACAAACTTCGGGGGAGTGACAGTGCTCCGGCCTCGAGTTTTTCTAAAAACACCGGGAAGAAGGTGATGGAGACCAAAGTGGTGAGTTGGGGCAAGTGAAACAGTCTTCATAGGGGTGATGAAGACCAAAGTGGTGAGTGGAGGCAAGTGAAATGGTGTTCATAGGGGTGATGAAGACCAAAGTGGTGAGTAAAAGAAAGTAAAACGGTCTTCATAAGGGTGATGAAGACGGAAGTGGTGAATATAAGCAAGTGAAATGGTCTTCATAGGATCGATGAAGACCAAGATGATGAGAATAAGCGAGTAAAATGGTCTTCATAGCTGCTGCACCACCCCAAAATTCCTCGAAAAATTCCGTGAAGTGACAGGCACCACCCCCTTGCCTATTTCCGCCAACTTCTTTAAACTCAAACTAGATATCTTAAGGATGGGGTGAAGGAAAGGTGAGCGTTGACCAAAACCAAACCTTTGATATTATCGATGTTTGCTTGTTAGCCGGGAAAATCATGCTTCGTAGCGGGGCTGAAACGTACCGGGTGGAAGATACAATGATGAGAATAGCAGCAGCTTATGGGATAAAGGAAACTCATAGCTATGTCACGCCAACAGGAATCATTTTTTCTGTAAGCAGTAAAACCCCCACACAGCTTGTGAGAATTGTTGATCGTTCTACCGATTTGCAAAAGGTTGCAAAAGTAAATGGTGTTTCGAGACAAATAAGCAACGGGGAATTGTCTGTTGAAGAGGCATATTCTCACTTAAAAGAAATTGAGCTGGATGCTCATGCCTACCCGATTTGGGTGCAAATTGGGGCAGCTTCCATTGCAAGTGGATGCTTTTTAATTATGTTTCAAGGTGGCTGGACTGACTTTCTTCCAGCAGTCATTGCGGGCGGAATTGGATTTTCAAGCTTAATCTATCTTCATCGATTAGTCGAAATAAAGTTCTTTGCTGAATTTTTAGCATCACTTATCATAGGTCTACTATCTGTTTTATTTGTCACACTTAATATCGGTGCTGAGCTGGATAAGGTTATCATTGGTTCTGTTATGCCGTTAGTACCTGGTTTGCTCATTACGAACGCAGTGAGAGACCTCATGGCAGGTCATTTAGTATCAGGAATATCTAAGGGAGCAGAAGCCTTTTTAACCGCATTTGCCATTGGAGCAGGTGTTGCGGTTGTTTTCTCGTTTTATTAACTTTTTCTGGATAGTTAGGTAGCTTTCTTAATAAGGAGGGCTTTAATTATGATCGAACAGATTATTACAAGCTTTATCGCATCAGCAGCATTCGGAATCATCTTTAATGCACCAGTAAAAACATTATTTCGATGTGGTTTCGCCGGAATGGTTGGCTGGATGATTTATATCGGGTTATTCGAGTATTCTAATGACAGTGTTTTTGCTTCTTTAATTGCCTCTTTTGTTATTGCAATTATTAGTCAATACTATGCGAAGAAGCATAAAACGCCTGTTATTATTTTTAACGTGTCT
This sequence comes from Metabacillus sp. B2-18, assembly GCF_021117275.1. Taxonomy (NCBI): domain Bacteria; kingdom Bacillati; phylum Bacillota; class Bacilli; order Caryophanales; family Bacillaceae; genus Metabacillus; species Metabacillus sp. B2-18. Next base: position 5,002,121 of record NZ_CP088245.1, on the reverse strand, counting down.
GGAATTATACCGTTAGTGCCTGGTGGACTAGCGTATGATGCGATGAGGCAGGTCGTGGAAAATGACTATAATGCTGCGATACCACTTGCAGCAAAGGCCTTTATGATTTCTGGTGCAATTGCAATAGGATTGGTTTTATCAGAGGTGATGAATCAGATCATTCGAAAGGCAAAGCAGAAACGAAATCATGAATTTATGAAATCATAGAGTAAAAAAGTGATTTAAACCTTAATAATTTTGACGGACTAATGTATAATGTTTTAATCACTAATAGAGAGGTATATACAATGAATGCATTTATAAAAAATCAAATTGAACATTTTCAGGACAAAAACCAAAATCGTGGTCGTTTATTAGTTAGCTGTCCGGACCAACCTGGTATTGTTTCAGCTATTTCAAAATTTTTATTTGAACACAATGCTAATATTATTGAGTCAAGTCAGTATTCTACAAATCCAGAGGGCGGAACTTTTTTCATTCGCATTGAATTTGAATGTCCAAACTTAAAAGATAAAGCACAAAGGATGGAAGTAGAGTTCAATCAAATTGCAGAACAATTTTCAATGGACTGGAACTTCACACATGTATACAATTTGAAAAAAGTGGCGATTTTCGTCTCAAAAGAATTGCACTGCTTACTTGAACTTCTTTGGGAATGGCAAAGCGGCGACTTAATGGCAGATATCTCGCTTGTCGTTAGTAACCATGAAGAAGCAAGAGAAGTCGTTGAATCACTAAATATCCCGTTCTACTACATCCCTGCAAACAAAGATATTCGTGAGCAAGTAGAAGATCAACAGCTTCAGCTTTTAAAAGAACATGATATTGACTTAATTATTTTGGCGCGCTATATGCAAATTTTAACGCCGAAGTTTGTATCAGCAAATCCGAACAAAATTATTAACATCCACCATTCCTTCTTACCAGCTTTCGTTGGTGCAAGACCATATGAAAGAGCATACGGACGTGGTGTGAAGTTAATCGGAGCAACGTCTCATTATGTAACAAATGACCTTGATGAAGGCCCAATTATTGAACAAGATATTAGCCGTGTTGATCATCGTGATAATGTGGACAGCTTGAAAAAAATCGGTCGTAACGTTGAACGAAGTGTGTTAGCAAGAGCAGTAAAATGGCATCTTGAAGATCGTATTCTTGTGCATGAAAACAAAACAATTGTCTTTTAATAAATTCTAAAAGTGGCTCAAGGAAAATATCTTCCCTGAGTCACTTTTTTATTGTGCATTCAACTGCTGATGATACAATAATAGCAACTTATCTTTTTAGCGGAGGGATACGATGAAACGATTAACTGGCAAAACAATTGCTCTTGCAGGTCAGCGTAAATCAGAGGAGCTTAGTAAGCTAGTAGAGAACCTTGGTGGCGTTGCACTAAGTAGACCAGCACAGGGAACAGTTTTTTTAGATGATACAAATGTTGAAAAAGAAATAAAGGCCTTAATAGACGGGAATTTCAACTGGTTGATTTTTACAACGGGAATTGGAACGGATAAACTCTACCAAACTGCTGTAAACATGGGGTTAGGTGATCGATTTATTGAGGCACTTAATAGTGCGAAAATTGCGGCAAGAGGCTATAAAACAGTGAATGTTCTTAAAAAGCTTGGAATACAACCAGATGTAAGGGATGATGATGGAAGTACAGCTGGATTAGTGAGAGAGTTAAGAGCACATTCATTTTCAGGTTTAAGTGTTGCTCTTCAGCTACATGGTGATCCGGCACCGATATTAATTGACTTTCTAAAGGAACAAGGTGCAGAATATCGTGAAATTTTACCTTATCAGCATATCCCGCCAAAGCCTGAAGTGATGGAGCAGCTTGTAAGTGAAATACTTGATGGAAAAATAGATGCTGTTAACTTTACAAGTACTCCTCAAGCTAGGTTTTTAATGGCTCATGCAAAGGAAAAAGGTGTAGAAAAGGAAGTTTTACAAGCATTTTCTACGACTGTTATGGCAGTATCTGTTGGAAAAGTAACAGCTCAAGCATTACGTGAGGTTGGCATTACAAGAATGGTTGTTCCTGAGGAAGAAAGAATGGGAAGTGCAATCATTGCTCTTGTAAACTATTATAAGCAAGAGGAAGAGAATAAGTAAGAAAGAGCGAATCGGTTGATTCGCTCTTTTTCCGCCCTGGATTATGAGCGATTAATAAAGAATGGTAGCTCCTCTACTCCTACTAATCGAGCATATGTGAACAATTGACCTTTGTGATGAATTTCATGGTCTTTTCCACTTTCAAGCAAAGCGATTCCAGGCATTTGCATCCCAGCAAATTCAACGATCTGAGCAAGTTGATCATCTGTAAGAGACTCTAACTGAGACTTTGTTTCCTCAGTTTCCTTTAGAAGGGTCTCTTTTAATTCGCTAATCGTGTTAACCTCTGGTTGTGCAACTGGTGGTGTAAAAGTACCGTTCTTTACCGTTTGTGCAAACATGCCCATTGCACTTGTAATATGTAAAACAAGTTCAGAAAGTGACATAGCCCCTTCCCATGGTTTATAAGATACATGTTGATCTTCTAGTTTTTCCACGATTTCAAGCAGGACTTTTCGGTGACTCATCCAGCCGGTGATTAATGCACTTTTTTGTGTCATTTGACTCGCTCCTTTTTATGTTAAAATCGTCAATCCGTTGTTTATTATAAAGGATCCTAGGTGAAATGAGGAGTAATTAGATTGCAAGCCATATTCCTTTTGTTAGCGCTTTATCTATACTATAATAAAAATTGTGAAAAATTTTAACTAAACGATAACTCGCATAGGATGGTGGAAGGAATGAAATATCGTCAACTCGGAGATACAGATCTTAAAATTAGTGAACTAAGCTTTGGAACTTGGGCTATTGGTGGATCGTGGGGTAAATCAGATGATCAGGAAGCATTAAGAGGTCTAGAGCGTGCGATGGATGCCGGTGTTAACTTCTTTGACACAGCTGATGTATATGGTGATGGACATAGTGAGGAATTACTTGCAAAAGCAACAAAAGGAAAAGAAGATAAAATACATATTGCGACAAAGTTCTGCCGTGCGGGTGATATTTTTGATCCTGAAACATATTCAGAAAAAGCTGTTACTGAATACTGTGAGGCGAGCTTAAAGCGTCTTCAACGTGACACGATTGATCTTTACCAAATTCATTGTGCTCCTTTTGAAATCTTAAAAAGTGGACTGGTTTTTGAAGTATTAGATAAGCTTCAACAACAAGGGAAAATCCGTCACTACGGTGTGAGTGTTGAGACTGTAGAAGAAGGATTATTTTGTTTAGATCAAGCAAATGTGAAGGCACTACAAGTTATTTTTAATATTTTCCGTCAAAAAGCCATCCCTGAACTGCTTCCACAAGCAAAGGAAAAAGGTGTAGGCTTATTAGCTCGTGTACCTTTAGCAAGTGGCTTATTAACGGGTAAATTCACAAATGGAGCTAAATTTGAAGAAGATGATCACCGCAATTTCAATAAAGACGGCGAACACTTCAATGTTGGTGAAACGTTTGCCGGTGTAGAATTCTCTAAAGGTGTTGAGCTAAGTCAACAGCTGGAATGGATTTCAGAAGGCCGTGGCAATATGGCAAGAGCAGCACTTCGCTGGATTCTTGATCATGAAGAAATCACAACCGTTATCCCTGGTTTTAAAACAGTGAAGCAAGTTGAAGATAATTTACAAGCAACAGAAGTGCCTTCATTTAGTGAGGCTGAGCTGAAGAAGCTTTCTGAGTTTTATCAAAATAGCATTCATCCGAATGTTCGTGGGGTTTATTAATAGATAACTTTACGATGCTACAACTTTATTAGCAGAAGTTGCAAAATAACAACGATGAGTTGCAAAAATATAAGGGAAATCTGCAAGAACCTCACAATTTTAAATAGAAAAAAGCTGTTCACCTCAAAAAGTGAACAGCTGAAACCACAATTATAAGCTCGATTCCTTCCACTCTAGAGCAGTGGAAATGGCTTTCTTTCTACTTTGAACCAACTTATACATGAAAATAACGAGTATTAAAAACAAGCCAGTTAAAAGATACAATGTTTCATAGCCTAATTGAGCAACCACGATTCCTAAAACGAAAGAACCTGTTGCAATTCCGGTATCGAAAAGAGTGAAAAATGTTGCTGTTGCGTGACTGCTGCGGTGGTGATCCGTTGCTTGAACAGCCAGCGTTTGAAAGCAAGGAACAACAGTGCCGTAACCTAAGCCAACAAATGCCCCTGCAAAAAGCAACATAAAGGCATTATGTGCAATGCTTAATAATAATAAACCGATCATAAATAAAACTAAAGCAGGGTATATAACAACATTTGGCCCCTTCGTATCATACAAACGACCGCTGAATGGTCTTGCGATAATCATCGCTACGGCAAATACAAGGAAAAAGTAACTTGCGGCTTCTATCAAATCCAAATCTTTAGCATACATCGATATAAACGAAAGAACACTTGAATACGTAAATGCAACTAAGCTTCCTACAAGTGCAATTGGAAGGGCCTTTTGATCAATTAAATCGCTGAATTGTAGGCGTTTCTTTTCAACTGGTGATGATTTCTTCACTTCTGTCATTTTACTAAATGCCGTAAATAACACACCGATGGTAATTAATGAAGCTAGTACAAGAAAAAGAATTGAAAAAGATACATATTGTAATAGAGTAAGTGAAATGAACGGACCACAAACAACGGCAAGGTTCATTGACATGGCAAAATATCCAAGTCCTTCACCACGTCTTTTTAGGGGTACAATATCTGCAGCAATTGCACCAGTTGCTGTAGAAGCAATGCTGAACCAGATGCCATGAACGAATCGTAATACTAATAAAAGGGCATAATTTTCAACCCATAGATACATGAAAGAAAAAACTGTAAATAGAATCATGCTGATCATCAATGTTTTTTTCTTCCCGAAATCTTGAATCAGCTTCCCTGAAAAAGGCCGTACAATAATCGCAGATAACATAAATATTGTAATAATTAAACCGGCGTCAACGCTTGAGCGTCCGAGTTCATCAACCACATAGATTGGCAAAGATGTAAGCAGACCATAAAATGCAACAAATATGAAAAAATTACTTAAAAAGATACTAATAAAGCCTTGTGTCCAAATCGGCTGTTTTTCTTGATGATTCATAGGCTTATTCCTCCTTACTTTATTCTGTTTTTCCGAGTTTCTTTAATAAGATAAATAACTGATCTTGTTCATGGTCTGTAAGACTTAAGGTCATTTCTCCTTCAAACCTTTTTACATCTTCTTCAACAGCAGGAAATGATTCAAGCGCTTTTTCTGTAAGAGAAACAAGTCGTTCACGTTTGTCATTTCCAGAAGTACGATTTATCCAGCCGCCTTCTTCAAGCTTAACAAGTGTTCTTGTTACAGTAGGTGCTTCAACGTTTAAATAACGCCATATATCACTTTGGGTCATAGGACCGTTTGTTTTTAGGCAATAAAGAATAGACCATTGTGAGCTGTAAAGGTCATGCTTTTGTAAGTATTCATTAATCTCTTTTGTCATATGTCTTGTTTTTTGATACAACAAATGAAAAAGTTTATTTGTGTTATCCACTTCTTTCACCTCAAATTATTTACTTAGGTAAGTATTGTTGAATCTGAAAGATATTTACCTAGGTAAATATCCACTTATACTAAGATAACAGAAAAACAAATTTTGTAAAGTGACAGGGTTTCAGGTATGCGTTTACAACTATCTGCTTTTTTTAATTACATAATTACACCAATAGTTTCATAATCTATCAATCTCCTCTCAAGCTAACTAAAATATGGGCATACAAGAATTTAGACTTAAGGATTTTCTGTTTAAAATGCAAACGCTTCCTATATTTAAGAAAAAACTTACAAGGTTAAAAAGGAGAGCATATAATGTCAACTTTACGTGAAGAAGCAATAAAGATGCATAAGGATAATAAAGGTAAGCTAGGTGTGCACTCTAAGGTTCCTGTTCGAAATGCTAAAGATTTAAGCTTAGCTTATTCTCCAGGTGTTGCAGAGCCATGCTTGGACATTCATGAAGACGAAAGCAAGGCATATGAGTATACAATGAAGGGTAATTTAGTTGCGGTTGTTTCTAATGGTACAGCTGTACTTGGCCTTGGTAATATTGGACCAAAAGCAGCAATGCCTGTTATGGAAGGAAAAGCACTATTATTTAAATCATTTGCGGATGTGGATGCCTTTCCAATTTGTTTAAACACAACAGATTCAGATAAGATCGTTGAAACAGTTAAGCTATTAGAACCAACCTTTGGTGGAGTAAACCTAGAGGATATTGCCGCTCCACATTGCTTTGAGATTGAAGAAAGATTAAAGAAAGCATGCGATATTCCAATCTTCCATGATGATCAACATGGTACGGCGATTGTGACTGCTGCTGGACTTATTAATGCTCTAAAGCTAGCAGATAAAAAAATAGAAAACATCTCAGTGGTTGTAAATGGTGCAGGTGCTGCAGGTGTTGCGATTGTAAAGCTGCTGCTTCATATGGGTGTGAAAGATGTTGTTTTATGTGATACAAAAGGAATTATTTATGAAGGTCGTTCTGCAGGAATGAATTCATTTAAAGAAGAATTGGCAGCTATGACAAATAAAGACCAAAAGCAAGGGAACTTAGCCGATGCTCTTGAAGGAGCAGATGTGTTTGTTGGTGTATCTGTAGCAGGAGCTGTTACAAAGGAAATGGTTGCATCAATGAATCAAGATTCAATCATTTTTGCAATGGCGAACCCTGTACCTGAGATTATGCCGAATGAAGCGAAAGAAGCAGGAGCACTTGTTGTAGGAACAGGAAGATCTGATTTTCCTAACCAAGTAAATAATGTTCTTGCCTTCCCTGGAATTTTCCGTGGTGCACTAGATGTTCAAGCAAAAGAAATTAATGAAGAAATGAAGCTTGCAGCTGTTCATGCAATTGCTGAGTTAATTTCAGAACAAGATTTAACGAGTGATTACGTAATACCAGATCCATTTGATCAAAGAGTTGTTGCTCACGTGGCATCAGCTGTTGCAAAGGCAGCAATGGATTCAGGTGTTGCCCGAAAAGCAATTGATGTAGCAGAAATGAAGAAGCATTTATTATCAAAAGTAGCTGAACCACAATTAACATATTAATAACGAATGGACTGTTAAGGAGGCTCTCCAAACAGTCTTTTTTGAAATTAAATCTTTTTCATTTTCTTCTTCACTAACAATGTAAGAAACAATACAATCGGAATAATAAATTGAAATGGAAGATGTAAATATAAAGGCACAACCTTTAGGCCGATAAATAAATGCTCAGGAAGATTACGATCCATGATAACGGTTAGAAGAAAGGTAACAATCCCTACGATATAGACAATCAAATTTGCTTTTATTTTCTTAGGAAGGAGCAAGTGGAACCCCTTTGTTCCTGCTATGGAAAAAACAGCAACCTTTACAAAGCCTACAATAAAAAAGCTAATAACTGAAATGATCTCAATATGCTGTATAACATCAATAAATTCAATCATTTCAATTGCTTTCAATAGAGGGAAAGTAAAGATAGCCGCTACTTTTGCACCTAAGATGGCAATGATCGTTTCTGAGACGACTAATAAAATAAACCCTGCTAAAAGAACAGCTAACCAACCTCTTTTCATTAGTGTCTTTTTATCTTTAATATGATAAAAGATAAAAATAAAGACGATCATTTCACCATAAGGAAATGTAATCCGTGGAGGAATTGTTGATAATTTAAAGTCATCCTTATCAAAAAATGGACGAATATTTTCCCAAGAAATCACTTTAGAAATATCTGAAATAATCAATAACACGACAACAAGAACCATCGTGATAAAAAAGAGAATTTCTGAAGCTCTCGCAATAGCTTCCAATCCTTGATGACATGCGTAGCAAACTAACATAACAAACACAATGGATATAACCCAGTTTTTTATTTGATAAAACAATGTTTGACTGATGAAATAAGAAAAGTCTGTAATGACTCTGCTGGCAATATAAATAAAGTAAAGTGAGTAGAGAAGTAACACGAACTTACCTAGATACTTTCCAAAGCCCTTTTCAAGTAGAACGTGAAAATCAGTCCAATTGTTTTTCTTTAAGATATTGAGGTAAAGAAAAATAATACCGATCCCAACTGAAGTGGAGAAAATGTTGAGAATCCAGGCATTTTCCTCTACTTCAAGACCTAGTCCAACCACAATAGTACTTCCTAAAAGGAACAATGTAATCATGGAGAAAACTTGGAATGTGCTTATTTTCACCGTATTCATAAAATCATCCTATCAAACATATTTAATCAGGAATTTGTGTTGATTCTCCAGTGTCGGTAACCGTCACTTTTACGTTTACATCCACCTTCATAGTAGGATAGATAGAATCCCAATCATTTTCGAGCTCATGCCATTGTGAAGGCTTGGAAAGGTAAATATTCTTAGCAAAACCAATAAAATCAGTATTATATTTTTGACTTTTTGCTACTAGGTCATCGATGCTTTGCTTAATATCTTGTTCAAATTGCTTTTCATATTTCTCTTTATTAGGATGCTCAAAGTTCATATCACAGTTTGATTCGTATATTTCGCCATCTACTTTAACATCAATTGTAAATGCAGGAATGTTATTTTCTTGTTTAAAGTGAAATTTAGTTTTTGTATCTAATATATTCATCGCTGCGAATTTGTTTTTTTTATCTTTAGGACAACTAGCTTCCCAGATGGATCTTTGTAAAAGGCTTCCATCTAACATTAACAGTGTTTTTCCTTCTTCATCACCTAAAAAATCAACTAATTGATCACCTTTAAAGAATGCCATTCCACCGATCATTAAGTATGTTGGTGACAAATATGTGCTTATGTTCTCTTTTGTTATTCCTTTTGAAGGGTCACCCTTAACGACTAAATAGGGAATACTTGTATTAACAACGGTTTTATTCATTAAATAGTTTTTTATCTTATTAGGATAGAGAATCTTGGCTGAACCATAATTTGCTTCTACATTTTCAATTGTTTCTCTAATTCGAGAAGCTGAAAATTTATGAACAGGAGAAAATAACTGTAAAACAGTGGATGGTTTTACTTCTTTTGTTACAAAAAACTTAAGGTTTGCTGAAATATTTGGTTCAAGAATGAGAAAATTCAATACATCTGTAATCCCTTTTTTTGCAAGCTCTTCACTTACAACAATAATCTCAGTATTGTCTAAAAAAATAGTTCTTGAAATTCGTTTAGATAGTTTTCGGATGGCATCTGAAATAGTTCGTCCATGTTCTTCATACACAACAGCACCTAGCTGATCTCCTGATGCATTTCGTTGGAGAGCAGGAGGGTTTAAAAGCTGAATAGTAAGGTGATAGACATTCTCCTCGTCTATATCAATTCCTACAGCAGAAACCATGGAAAAATTATTTAGAGATGTATTTTGTACATTTCTTCCTATAAAAAAACTAATAATAATAAGAAATGTGTAAAAAAGCAGGATGTGCCAGTTTAATTTCTTCATACATACCTACCTAATCTCGTTTTTTCATTGGCTCTTCTTTTGTAAATAATTTTTTATTCGATGTTATATCTTGAATCGGTTTTCGGACAATGGCATCCTTTTGATCTTGGATGTTAAAAGGTGCCATTGGTGATAAATAGGGAACTCCGAATGACCGCAATGAACATAAATGAATTAACAATGCAATAAGGCCAACCATAATTCCGAACAATCCCAGAAATGCAGACAGAAAAATAAATCGGAAAGTAAGCATTCTAGAAACAGCATTTAGAGTGTAAATTGGTACAACACTTGACATAACATAAGTTGCACCTAAAACAACCAATGTTGTAGGTTGTACTAACTGTGCTTCTACAGCTTGTTGCCCAAGTGCAATGGATGCAAAGATCGTGACTGTTAACACCACACTCTGAGGAAGTCTTAACGAGCTCTCGGTGATAATTAAAATGAGCCAATAAAAAATTAATACCTCAATAACTGTAGAAAAAGGGACAAATTCCCTTTGAGCCAATATCCCAACTAATAACTGTGTTGGTACAAGTCCTGGATGATAAATTGTAAAGGCAATATAAAATGCTGGTAGTAAAGTTGAAAGAAAGAAAAAGAAAATTCTTGCTATTCTTCTCGTTTGCAATCCTTTATGCATAACAAAATAATCATCAGGTGATTGAAATAGTTGCACAAAAACAGTTGGAAGAGCGACAGCAAAAGCTGTTCCATCCACTAAGATGACGATTTTTCCCCCCATAAGTTCTGCTGCAATCACATCAGGTCGATCAGTTGCAAATGTTAAAGGAAATTGAGACTTTGATTCTGATGTAATGATTTCAACAATGTAATTCGTGTCCAAAATAAGATCAAGCTTCACCTCATTTAATCTTTCGTATATATAACTTAAAAGGTCTTTATCAACTTTTCCTTCGATGTATAGTAGTGATACTCTAGTTTTGGTTTGTCCTTCAAGTGGATTATTATCCACTCTTAACTCAGGATTTCTTAAATAGTACCGAATCAAAGAGATGTTGGATGTAAGCGACTCATTAAAGCTTATGTTTGGTCCTGATTGTGTTCTTTGATTACTAGGGGGTGTTAGACTTCTCCCGGGCATTTTTGTTGTATTGGCATAAAGGACTTCTCCAAGATCGTCAAATAAGATAATAGTGTTTCCGCCAACAAGGTTTGAAGCTAAGGTTTGAAAATCCTTGGTTTTATTGACTTGGTTTGTTTTGATAATCCTATTCAAAAATAACTCAATAAGCTGGGAAGAGGTATGATCGTAAGAAGGTAAAAATGTCGAAATAGGAGTCACAATCTGTTCGTCAACTCTCTCGTCATCAACAATTCCATCAATATATATAATGGCAACCCTCTTATAAAATTCTCTGATCATTAAATCAGAACTATTGCCAAATAGCTCTTTAATTGTAGAAATATTATCTTGTAAAGAAGCGTGAACACTTTTATTAATAAGATCCATATAAAACCCTCTTTTAATAGAATGGTTATATAGGATAGTTTGATCAAAGAATCTCTTTTTATCCAAAAAAAGGAGAGAATAAAAAACCCTGGTCGAATAACCAGGGTTTACGTTGTTGTTATATTAAATTTTTACTGCACTACCTTTCACATTCCACGTTTTCTTCCAAGAGTAACTCGCAAATAATAAAACGGAAAATGCAACTAAGGCAATAATCGAGAAAGTGATAAACCCAGAAGCATAAGAACCTGTTACTTCCTTCAATGTTCCTAAAATATTAGGTAGGAAAAAGCCTCCAATTCCTCCGGCAGCTCCAACGATTCCTGTGATCATGCCAATTTCTTTTTGAAAACGTTGTGGAACTAGTTGGAATACGGCCCCATTTCCCATACCTAAGCACATCATTCCTACAAAAAGTAAGGCTGTGATGGCAAATAAAGGAGGTAATTGACTAACGCCCAGCATACAAACAGCAACACCGATGAAAAGGAGGGATAACACCTTTACTCCGCCGATTTTATCTGAAATAAATCCACCAACAGGACGGAAAAAGCTACCTGCAGCAACACATAAAGTAACGAAATCACCAGCTTGAACGGACGTTAATTTGTATTCATCAACGAAAAACATACTGAGAAAGCTAGATAATCCTACAAACCCACCGAATGTAACGCTGTACAAAATGCAGAAAAACCATGTGTCTTTATGAGCAAATACTTTAAAGTAATTAGCTAAAGGCTGAGGAGCTGGTTGTGAAGGAGCATCCTTCGCTAAAATCATAAAAATGATGAAAGTAATAAAAAGCGGAATGAGTGCAAACCCCATTGTCACATGCCAACCGAATTGTTCTGCTAAACGAGGACCAAATAAAGTAGCGAACAATGTACCACTGTTACCGGCACCTGCAATTCCCATTGCCAAGCCTTGGAGATGTGGAGGATACCATCTACTAGCCATTGGTAAGGCAACGGCAAAGCTGGCTCCTGCTACCCCCAACAATATCCCAATCATAAATAGTTCTGGCAATGTATTTCCGGCAAGTAACCCCCAAAGCAATGGAATAGCTGTGATTGACATTCCTAAAGTAGCGGTCTTCTTTGGACCAAACCGATCTGTTAAAATTCCTAAAACAATCCGGAAAAATGAACCTGCAAGAATTGGAATTGCCACAATCAATCCTTTTTGAGATGGAGAAAGACCGAAATCTTGTGTAATAAATACCCCAAGTGCACCAAGCATAACCCAAATCATAAAGCTAACATCAAAATACAGAAACGAGGAAAAAAGTGTTTTCGGGTGACCACTAGTTTTTAAATCCGATAATTTCATGTGAAATCTCCTTTCAAATTCCCTTGGTTTTTTGTACTTATTAAAATTTTCTGACTTATTGCATGGTGCTATTATATTTGGCAAAAAAGAAGTAGGAAAGATACTTGTAAACAAATATGACATAAAAATATTTATTTAACATATTACTTTCTAGCACCAAAAGTCCATATAGTAGAAACGCAGAATTTGTGTGAGGATATCTAACGTAAATAGTTAGATTTTAACTAATATATGAAATAATGATTTTATGTTAAAAGTCAGAGAATAAATGCTGGAGGGTGAACATGAAGCGGAATTTGGTGGTAATCGGTAACGGAATGGCGGGAGTTCGCTGTGTTGAAGAAATTTTAAAGCATAATCCAGAGCTATATAACATCTCCATTATTGGCAGTGAACCCCACCCTAACTATAATCGAATTTTATTATCTTCTGTTCTACAGGGAGAAGCAGGATTTCAAGATATCACGATTAATGATGCTAAATGGTATGAAGAAAATGATATTACCTTGTTTTCCGGAGAAACAGCAACAGAAATTAATACGGAAAAAAAGGTAGTTGTTACGGATAAAAATCATGCCTTATCTTATGACAAATTAATAGTAGCCACCGGATCGTCACCTTTTGTACTTCCGATACCAGGGGTTGAAAAAGAGGGAGTCGTGACATTTCGTACGATAGAGGACTGTAAAAATATTTTAGAGACCGCAAAACACTATAAAAATGCAGTCGTAATTGGTGGAGGAGTATTAGGTCTAGAGGCGGCAAGAGGCTTGGTAAATCTAGGGCTTAATGTAAAGGTTGTTCACAATACAGAGTACCTCATGCAGCGTCAGCTTGATTCGGTTTCTTCAAAAATGCTTCAGCATCAGCTAGAGCGACAAGGAATTGAGTTTCTTTTAGGAAAAGTAACCGAACAAATAATAGGAGATAAACGAGTGAACCAATTAACATTTACCGATGGTACTTCTGTAGATGCTGATTTAGTTGTGATGTCTGTAGGTGTGATCCCTAATACTGTTTTAGCTGAGAAAAGTGGGATCTCAACAAACCGGGGAATTGTTGTGAATGATTTGATGGAAACAAGTGTTAGTGATATTTACGCAGTTGGTGAATGTGTGGAGCATAAGGGGATTGTCTATGGTTTAGTAAAACCGCTTTATGAACAGGGGCAAGTTTTAGCAAAACACCTTTGTCAGTTAAACCCTCAAGGATATGAGGGATCTGTTTTATCAACAAGCTTAAAGGTGCCCGGGGTGGAGCTTTTTTCTGTGGGGGATTTTACGGAAGATTCCTCAACTAGATCGTTAACTATGTTAAATGAAATAGATTCTGTTTATAAAAAAATCATTCTTCGCGGTGATATTATCGTTGGAGCTGTATTATATGGAGAAACAAAAAACCAGTCAAAGCTTCTCGATCTGATTGTAAAAAGAAAGCATGTAAGTGATGAAGAGAAGAAACAGCTCCTGCAAGCAGCAGATAAAGATTCTTCTAGCATCAAATTCATGAAACAAAGTGAAATGATCTGTAACTGCAATGGAGTAACAAAAGGAACAATTATTGAAGCTGTTCAGCAAAATCAATTAACAACCATTCAGGAAGTAAAACAATGTACAAAAGCATCCAGTTCATGTGGTGGCTGTAAACTACTCTTGTCTGATTTGCTAGATTACATTCAAAGTGACGAATGTGATGAACTGTTTGAAAGAAAATCGTTATGTACTTGTACAAAACTTACAGAAGATGAACTGGTTTTACAAATTCAACAAAAAAATCTCTCTTCATTACAAGATGTTTTTACCCAGCTAAATTGGCTGTCTTTAGAAGGGTGTGCGGGCTGTGTGCCGGCTATACAATATTATTTAGCGATGATTTACCCAGATCGTGCAGAAAAAAATCAATTCTTCTATTTAAATGATAACGTAAAAGCTCAGCATATGAGTGATGGAACTTATTCCATTATCCCACAAACGTATGGAGGAAAAGTATCAGCGAAGCAATTACGAAACATTGCAGCTGTTATGGAGAAATATCAAATAACAGACGTTGGTCTAACAACTGAACAACGATTCCAACTAAAAGGAATTATGCAAGAAGATATCGGAGCTGTATGTACAGACTTGGGAATACGTTTACGTCCAGTGAACATTCATACAATCCATCATGTGAACACCTACTACAGTGGGGGAAATTGTAAGTGCCATACAGAAGCATCTTTACAACTCTCCATTCAACTAGAAAAGGAAATGGAATTTATCTTAACACCACATGAGATTAAGTTAAGTGTGTCTCCATGCAAGCATCATGATTTGGAAATGAGAACAAATGATATTCACTTAGTTGGAGTTGAAAGAGGCTGGGAAATGTATGTTGGAGGAAGCTGTTCTCCACAACTACAGCAAGGTGAGTTATTTAGCATCGCAAGTGATCATGATGAAGCTAAAAGATTAATCTGTGGGTTTGTCCAATATTATCGGGAAACAGCCAATTATTTAGAAAACATAAGCGAGTGGATCAATCGTGTTGGAATCATTCATATAAGAGAAGTGTTATTTGAAGAAACTCTTTGTAATCAGCTAGTAGAGAGGCTTCAAGCTGAAATGATGATAAATGTAGAAAGAATTAACTAGTTTTAAAGATTAATTGAAAAAAGGATGGATGTGCCTTGACCGATTTATTATTAAAGTATTTCAGGACAAAGCAACAAGAGGTCCAAACGGAAAAAGTGTATGATACTCAATGTCCATTTTGCAGTATGCAATGTAAAATGCAGTTGATTGAGCAGTCGATCGTCTCAAGAAAAACGTATAAAACAATAGGGAAAGATAACCCAACCTCACAAGGAAGATTATGTATTAAAGGAATGAATGCCCACCAGCACCCGTTCCATCAAGATCGAATTTTGCATCCATTACTAAAAGTAGATGGAGAATTTGTTAGAATCACATGGGATGAAGCCCTTCAACATATAAAAAAACAGTTTGAGGAAATACAGGCTGTAGATGGACATGAGGCTTTATCAATCTATGGCAGTGCATCGATCACAAATGAAGAAGCCTATCTACTCGGGAAATTTGCAAGGGTAGCACTAAAAACTCCATATATTGATTACAATGGACGTCTTTGTATGTCAGCAGCAGCTACTGCAGCCAATCAAACATTTGGCTTAGATCGCGGTCTTACCAACTCATTAAAAGAAGTGCCGTTTACTCGAGTGATTATATTAGCGGGTACAAATATTGCAGAATGTCAGCCAACAATTATGCCTTATTTTGAAAAAGCAAAAGAAAATGGGGCTTATATTATTGCGATAGACCCAAGAGAAACACCAACAACACAACTTGCTGATTTGCATCTTAAGGTCAAACCGGGAATGGATGCGGCACTAGCTAATGGATTATTAAAGGTTATCATTGATGAAGGTCTGATCGATGAAGCATTTGTCAAAGAACGAGCAACAGGGTTTGAGGAAGTGCGAAGCTATGTGGATTCATTATCTCTAGACGAAATTGCTGAGATAACAGGAGTTCCGGTAGATCAAATAAAAACAGCTGCGATAAAGTTTGCTGAAGAAGAGTCTGGGATGCTTTTTACAGCTAGAGGAGTTGAACAGCAAATCGATGGAACAGCGGCCGTCCGCAATATATTGAATTTTTTACTTGCAACAGGAAAAATCGGAAAGCCATTCTCTGGATATGGAGCGATTACGGGTCAGGGAAATGGACAGGGTGCGCGTGAGCATGGACAAAAAGCAGATCAGCTTCCTGGTTATCGTTTAATTGAAAATGATGAGCATAGGGAACATGTAGCCAAAGTATGGGGAATCAATAAGGATGAACTGCCTGGCAAGGGAGTATCAGCATATGAAATGTTTCAAAAAATAGATCATGGTGATATCACAGGTATGCTACTCGTCTGTTCTAACCCTGTTGTTTCTAATCCAAATGCAAACTTTGTAAAAGCAGCATTAAAGAAGTTAAAGTTCTTAGTAGCTGTTGATATGTTTATATCAGAAACTGCCCAACTTGCGGATTTAATTCTCCCTGCCTCATCTTATCTAGAAGATGAGGGCACAATGACAAATCTTGAAGGACGTGTAACGTTAAGAGAAGCAAGCCGTCCATGTCCAGGTGAGGCAAAGAATGATTGGCAAATTATCTGCGAGATTGCAAAGGTGCTAGGAAAAGAGAAATATTTTCCGTTTCAAAAAGCAGAGGATATCTTTAATGAATTAAGAGAAGCAAGCCGAGGAGGAGCAGCCGACTATTACGGAATTACCTATGATAGAATTCGGAAAGAACAAGGCATCCTCTGGCCATGTCCGGATTTAGAGCACAGCGGAACTGACAGGCTATTTGAAGAAACATTTGCACATGCTGATGGTAAAGCAAGGATGGTTCCTGTGTCTAATATTTCAGCATTACCAAAAGAAAAGCCTTGTGAGGAATTTCCTCTCTACTTAACAACTGGCCGTATCATGTCACACTATTTAACAGGAGTCCAAACGAGGAAAAGTGCTGCACTTGCAGCAAGAAACTTTGAATCATACTTGGAGATCCATCCTGAAACAGCGAAGAAATACAACATTGAACAAAACACCCTTGTTTCCGTCTCATCTAGAAGGGGGACTATTAAAGTCAGAAGTAAAATCTCTGATACCATCCGACCAGACACCGTATTTGTCCCGTTTCACTGGGCAGAAGACCAAAACGTCAACATGCTAGTCGGGGAAGACCTTGACCCAACCTGTAAAATGCCTGGGTTCAAGGTTAGTGCAGTGAATATTAAGCCGATTAACTAATTGCCAAGAAACCGACAACAGTCGGTTTTTTTTATGATTAATACAAAATTATATTTACTGTTTTAAATTAAAAAAGTTCAAAATGTATATACCCTGAATCAATTTCATAATGTATCATTTGTTACCAAAAAACGTATGAGTTTTACCTTTATTAGTATTTTTATCCGTGTATTGTTTATTAACAAGTTCAGGATGAAGAAAAATGTTCGTTTTTTGATTTAAGAGTTATTATTATGAAATTAACTCACCCTATGAAAATAAATAAAGATAATTTTTGATTTAGGCTTAATAGTAACTTTATTCATGATACAGTAGTACAATGAGGTTTATACATAATCCTCTGCACAGTGATATCGTAGGGGGTGTAACATAGAGATGAGTGAAGATATTTCAAAAATAAATTATCAAGAAGTTTTAGAATATTTACATGATCCAATCATCATTCACTGCAATCATAAAATAATTTATATTAATCAGGCCGCTGCCACTTTTTTTAAATGTAGTCAGGAAGATGTGATAGGGGCCGATCCATTAGATATTTTTCAGGAATCTTCTAAACAAGCAATTAAAAAAAGAATCAGCTCTGCTTATGACAGGCCCGCAGAAGTAATTGAAGAGCTTGTCTATAGAATGGATGGCACAATAGTAGAAGTAGAATTGTATTGTCATCCTTTAAAAATCGGAGAAACAAAAGCGATTCAAAGCGTAATAAAAGATATTACTGAAAAAAGAGAAGTTGAGAAGAGAAATATAGAGACAATAAGAGAAATAAACGCATTAGCAACTACCCTTGTTCCTCTATTCAAAGGTGTTGTAGTTCTCCCTTTGGTTGGGTCATTTGATGAAAGTAGAGCAACCTATTTAATTGATCATGTCCCAATTAAAGTAAAGGAGAGCAATGTAGAGTGTATCATTATTGATTTCTCAGGAATCTATAAGTTAGATCATCTTGTTGCTGATATACTCTTTAAAATTACCAATGTGATGTCCATGTTAGGGGTGAAATGTATCATTTCAGGTATGCGTCCTGACTTGGCGGTCATTGCGATTGAATTAGATATCAATATAGCAGGAATAAGCTCATTTTCGACTGTTCAGGAAGCTATATGTTCACTAAATTAAATCCTCTAGGTCTTGTTACTAAAATGTTCGAACAATAAATATCGGCTAAAACATTTTCACTAATGTTGTTGAAGTTCACACGTTTTCTTTGATTGGGAAGCCATAGTGCTTAATGGTCTTAATCAATTGGAAAAGGTGTGTTTTTTTATTCTGGAGGTATGTTTCCTTGTTCTATGATTTTGTGAAATTATGAAGTCCTAATTTGAAACGATTGATTTTCTTTTCTTAATAATGGCTTTGTGCCTATTCTTAACAAAACAACGTTAGAAAACCTAACATGTATGTTAAATGTATCATTTAGCCGTGATATAGTTGAGGAAACTTTCCAAGGGGAGGAAAATCGAGTGAACAAAAAGAAGCTTGTACTAATAGGAAATGGAATGGCCGGAGTAAGAGCAATCGAGGAAATTCTAAAATTATCCCAAGATTCATTTGACATCACAATTTTTGGAACAGAACCACACCCAAACTATAATAGAATTCTATTATCAAAGGTTTTACAAGGAGATACAGAAGTAAAAGATATCACGCTAAATGACTGGGAATGGTATGAAGAAAACAATATCACTCTCTATACAGGTGAATCTGTTACAAAAATTGACTCAGAAATGAAAGTCGTCTACTCAGATAAAGAACGAGTTGTCCCATACGACGAACTTATTATTGCAACAGGATCTGTTCCGTTTATTCTACCTCTACCTGGAGCTGACAAAGAAGGTGTGACCGCCTTCCGTGATATTAAAGATACAGACATTATGCTTGAAGCATCTGAAAAATATAAAAAAGCAGCCGTTATCGGTGGAGGATTATTAGGTTTAGAAGCAGCTCGTGGTTTATTAAATCTTGGAATGGATGTAACTGTCATTCATATTTCTCCAACATTAATGGAGCGCCAACTAGATCAAACTGCCGGTAAGATGCTTCAGCAAGAATTAGAAAAACAAGGGATGAAATTTTTACTAGAAGCATCAACAGCTGAAATCTATGGAGATGAACGAGTAGAAGGCTTAAGGTTTAAAGATGGAAGTGAATTAGAAGCAGATTTAGTTGTTATGGCTGTTGGAATCAAACCAAATATTGCCCTCGCTGGTGAAAGTGGACTTGAAGTCAATCGAGGAATCGTTGTAAATGACTTTTTACAAACGAATCTTCCTAACGTATACGCCGTTGGTGAATGTGCTGAACATAATGGCATTCCATACGGTCTTGTCGCTCCTTTATATGAGCAAGGAAAAGTACTGGCAAAACATATTTGTGGTGAACAAACAGATGGATATAAAGGATCTGTTCTATCAACACAATTAAAGGTTTCTGGAGTCGAAGTGTTCTCGGCTGGTGACTTTATGGAAGGTGATGACAAAAAGTCATTAAAAGTTTTTGATGAACAAGATGGGATCTACAAAAAAATCGTGTTAAGAGGCAATAAAATCGTTGGTGCTGTACTATTTGGAGATAGTAAAGAAGGCAGTCGCCTGTTCTCGATGATTAAAAAAGGAGCAGACATTTCCGACACAGAAAAAATCAGTATTTTACAACCAATTGGTGAAGAAGCTGGAGAAAGCTTAGTTGCTTCTATGCCGGATGATGAAATCATTTGTGGTTGTAATGGAGTTTCAAAGGGTGCGATTGTTCAAGCAATCCAGGAAAAGGGTTGTACATCCGTTGATGCGATTAAAGGCTGTACGAGTGCATCTCGTTCATGTGGAGGCTGTAAACCATTGGTAGCGGATGTTTTACAATATACACTTGGCTCTGATTTTGATGCAGCTGCCCAAAAAGAAGCAATCTGTGGCTGTACAACATTATCAAGAGATGAAGTGGTAGAGGAAATTAAGGCAAAAGGCTTAACACATATTAAAGAAGTAATGAATGTTCTTGAATGGGAATCTGAAGGCTGTTCAAAATGCCGCCCAGCTCTTAACTACTATTTAGCAATGGTTAACCCAACCGGCTATGAGGATGAAAGAGAATCACGCTTTGTTAATGAACGGATGCATGCAAATATTCAAAAAGACGGCACATACTCTGTTGTTCCAAGAATGTACGGTGGTGTCACAAATGCAGGTGAGTTACGTCGTATAGCCGATGTTGTTGAAAAATATGAGATTCCATTAGTAAAAGTAACAGGTGGTCAACGTATTGACTTATTTGGAGTTAAAAAGGATGATCTTCCGAAAGTATGGCAAGACCTTGATATGAACTCTGGTTATGCTTACGGAAAATCACTACGTACCGTAAAAACATGTGTTGGAGAAACATTCTGCCGCTTTGGAACACAAGACTCGATGGGATTAGGCATTCGTTTAGAAAAGAAGTTTGAAGGTTTGCAAACACCTCATAAAGTGAAAATGGCTGTGTCTGCTTGCCCAAGGAGCTGTGCAGAATCAGGCTTTAAAGATATCGGCTTTATCGGAATTGATGGGGGCTGGGAAATTTATGTTGGTGGTAACGGTGGTACTCACGTACGAGGTGGAGATTTGCTTTATAAAGTAAAAACAGATGATGAAGCAATGGAGATTACAGGTGCTTATCTACAATATTACCGTGAAACAGCAAACTATTTAGAACGTACTTCTGCTTGGATCGAACGCGTTGGCTTAGATCATGTCCAATCTGTTTTAGATGATAAAAAGAAGCGTGCTGAGTTAAATGCTCGCATGGATGAAACTTTATCTGTTTATAAAGATCCTTGGAAAGAAATTATTGAAGATCAGAAAACAAAGAAAGAGTTATTTGAAACAGTCTCTTTATAAGGTGAAAATACAGAATATTTTGTCATGGAGGGCATGGACATGAAAGAACTAACCAAAACGAAGGTGTATGTAGGAGCATTTCTGGAACTACCAGAGCGAGTTGGTAAAACGGTCAAATTGGAGGAAGATAAAGAGGTTGCTGTTTTTAAGCTATCGAATGGAAAAATAAAGGCAATAGAAAATAAATGCCCACACAAAGGCGGCGTGTTAAGTGAAGGAATTGTCAGCGGAGAGCACGTATTTTGTCCAATGCATGACTGGAAAATTTGTCTTGAAGATGGTGTTGTGCAAGAACCAGATTTTGGTTGTGTGAAAACTTATGAAACAATCATTGATGATGGAGAAGTTTTTCTGTTAGTTTAATAAAGACGCTCTAGCTTATTGTGAAAATCTAAAGTATAGTAGTTGGATAAATTAACAATGGATTTTTCGTGAAACAAGTAAGGTTAAATGTGATAGAACCCTTACTTTAAAATTATAGAAAAGGTAGGGGGAGTAACGGTGGGGATGAGCATTGGAAAGGTGTATCTAGTCGGAGCGGGTCCTGGAGATCAGGAATTAATCACTGTAAAAGGAATGGAAGCGATCAAGAAGGCAGATGTTATTCTTTATGATCGACTTGTAAATCCAAGGCTGCTTGAATATGCACCACCTACCTGTGAACTAATCTATTGTGGGAAACTGCCTACTCGTCATTTTATGAGACAACACGAAATCAATGCAACTTTAGTGGAAAAAGCATTAGCTGGCTTTACTGTTGTTCGATTAAAAGGTGGAGACCCGAGTGTTTTTGGCAGAGTAGGTGAGGAGGCTCAAGCTTTGGCAGAGCAAAATGTGCCATATGAAATCGTTCCCGGCATTACTTCTGGTATTGCTGCTCCTCTATATGCTGGTATTCCGGTAACACATCGAGATTATGCAGGATCATTCGCTGTTGTTACTGCCCATGATAAATCAAAAGAAGGTAAACCAAATATTGACTGGGAAGGCTTAGCAAGAGGTGTTCAAACAATTGCCTTTTATATGGGTATTTCAAACCTGGAGCATATTTGCGAAAACCTTGTGCTTCACGGTAAATCACCTGATACACCAGTTATCATTATTAGGTGGGGAACATGGAGCAGACAGCAAAGTGTAGTAGGCACTCTTTCTACTATTGTTGAAAAAGTTAGAGAAGAAAACATTCAAAACCCAGCCATTACATTAGTTGGCGATATTGTAGAAACAAGAGATAAAGTTAAATGGTTTGAAAATCAGCCTTTATTTGGTCAACAAATTTTATATGTTCGAGGAAGTGCCGGAGAAGAAAGTAATGCTCAGCACTTAAGAAATCAGGGTGCAGATGTAATTGAATGTCCTAAATGGACGGTAAAGGAAAACGAAGTAGAGATTGAATTATTGGAGAAACTATCCTCATATAAGGCGATATTATTTTTATCTTCCCAAGCGGTTACTGCCTTTTTCAATCAGTTGAAAAGGCATAGAGTTGATATCCGCCAGATTTCAGCAGAACTTTGTTGTCAAAATGAAACAGCTTTAAAAGAGTTAGAATTAATGGGATTATACCCTAGCTTGGAGATGGCTGATCAAGAAAATCTTCTGATTGTTGGCCCTGAAATAACTGCTAAGAGAAAGCTGAATTTAGATTTAACCTATAAAAAATATGACTATCTAAGTATTTATCAATCCTATATTGATCGAAGATACGATTCAATTATAAAACGATCTGTTGAAGATGCTGACCTTACATCGATTGTGTTTACTTCAGGAGATGCGGTTGAAACATGGATAAATGGAGAATTTCATGAAAACATGTTCTCTCAAGAAGATGAACAATCCTTAGAAATTATTTGTGAAAATGATGAAGCATTAGACGCAGTCTTGTCTCATGAACTTCCAGCAAAATTAAATATGGAGTTATCTCTAATCTAAAACAAGGCTGAATGCATAAAGGAGAACGTTATGCATTCAGCCTTGTTAGTTTTTAATATTCAATTTCTTCATAATCCTTAGGTTGAGGAAGGGGTTGTTCAGGGAGGTTAATATTATACTCTGAAAAAGCTTCTGATTTTCTTTTGTATACTTTTCCCTTGTATGAATTTTCATTGTTTCTTTCATTATTTCTTTGATCCATGCTAATCATCTCCTTCATCATATTGTTATTTTTATCTTAACCATTATGAAAATTAACATGTTGAATGAAGGGTATTTTTTAATTGTTAAAAATATACACATTCATATAGAGAAAATTTCCAAATTTCACTCCTAAATCATCAAAAATTGTACAAACTATTAGTAGATATTACTGATTCTGGAGGGAGTAGGAAAATGGATAAGCTACATTCTTTTGCATGGTATGCAGCACGTATTGCACCAAAATTACCGAAAAAGGCCTTTAAGCCTGTGCCTGGACGCCTTTGGGGAGGTCTAGCATATTTATTAATTGTTATAGCGGGCTTTCTCACAATTGGCTTATTTCAATTACACCCGTTTCTCTATTTGGGGATTGCCCTTGTGCTTGGAGCAAGCTTTGCCGCAATGGGGTTTCTTGGACATGAAATTCTCCATGGAACTGTAGTAAGAAAGCCTTGGCTTCGTGACTTACTGGGGGCAATTGCCTTTTGGCCGCTAAGCACTGGACCAAAACTGTGGAGAAAGTGGCATAACCTAACACACCATGTTCATACCCAACATGAAGAACATGACCCTGATTCTTGGCCAACACTAGAGCGTTTATCAAAAACAAAATTTTTACGTTGGATATACCGCCTGCCACATGGTGTACGGGCTTTTGCCAGTTTTGCATCTTTAACGGTTATGTTTTCCCTTCATTCTGCAAAAATGTTTGTTGCCTACATAAAGGAATTTAAACCAAAGCAAAAGCGCTCCGTATGGATGCAGCTTATATTGCCATGGGTTTTCTGGTTTTCATTACTTTTTATTATGGGACCAGTTAAGTGGTTTTTTGCGTTTTTGTTGCCGTTACTAATTGCAAATGCCATTGTTATGGGCTATATCTCAACAAATCACCGTTTAAATCCAATAACAGAGGTAAACGATCCATTAGCAAATAGCTTAACAGTAACTGTCCCTAAATGGGTCGATGTGCTACATTTTAATTTTTCTTACCATACAGAGCATCATCTTTTTCCAGGCATGAGCTCTAAATATTATCCATTAGTAAAGGAACATATCAAAACTATGTGGCCTGACCGCTATCATGAAATGCCTTTTGGAAAAGCTTTAGTAGCTCTGTGGAAAACGCCACGAGTTTACTTTGAAGGCAATCAACTAATCGACCCAAAACAAGGTCATGTTTATGCAACACTGGGACATGGACTAGACATCTCAAACATCACCTATCGAAAGCTAAGTGCAAAGGATCCAGTTGTGAGGATTATGAAGAAAAAGAAAGTGGAATTGGGTAGAGTGATGAAGGGGGATAAGAGGGTTTGACTGATTCTGGCTGTAATGCAGGACAAAAGTGATCGTGTTAAATGGAGGAATGTCTTTCATAAGGCGTATGAACGACAAAAGCGGGCGGTTCGCCGAGAGGAATGTCTTTCATAAGGTGGATAAACGACAAAACAGACCGGTTCACCCGGAGAACTGTCCTTCATCGCTATGTCTATATCCAAAGCAGTCAAATTCAACATCACTTAAAGTTGCCAATTTTATAAGATCTTAAATATCTTTGCAACTCATTCAAATGATTCTGCAAGTTCTGCGGTTATTCTTGCAACTCAAGCCAACAAACTTGCAACCATCACCAGATTTTTTGCAAGTTGGTCAATTGTTGCAGGGAAACCTCTGGCTGATTAACCAAAATGACAAACACATAACAAAAGGGCTGCCCACAGCAGCCCTTTTCAACGTTATTTTTAAAAACCCTCTACATATCAACCTTCTTCAACGGCTTCTTCGCTGGTCCCTCAACAACATCACCAGTAACCGAAAATCTCGAACCATGACAAGGGCAGTCCCAAGTACGGTCACCGCTGTTCCATTCTACTTCACAGCCCATATGCGTACAGGTTGTATCAACAAGATTCACATTTCCTTCGTTATCTTTATAGCAGCCAGCTCGTTTGCCGTTCACAACAACAACAGAGCCTTCATCGTTTCCGATATCTTGAATGCTTTTGTCGGCAATATCGATTTTTCCTTCAATTAAATGACCTGCAACATCAAGGTTTTGCTTGAGAAATTTCTTAATACTAGGATCAGCGTAAAAACGGGATGGGCTATATAAATCTTGATACGGATTTTCTCTTTCTAAAACAAGATCAGTAAGAATCTTTGCTGCTGCAATTCCGTTTGTCATTCCCCATTTTCGGTAACCAGTTGCCACTAAGATATTTGGTTTGCTGGATGTAATCGATCCGACGTATGGAACTTTATCTAGAGTATATAAATCTTGGGCAGACCAGCGATATTTAATTTCTTCAATCCCAAGCACTTCTTCACTGAATTCCTCAAGAGCTTTATAGTGCTTGTAGGTTGACATGCCTTGCCCAGTTTTATGACCATCACCACTAACTAATATAAGTTTTTCACCATTCATCGGTGTATAGCGCAATGATCTTGTTGGAGAATCGGCGCTGTAGTACATTCCACCAGGGAAATCCATTTTCGCACGAACTCCAAGAATGTAAGAACGCTCTGCATGTAGACGTGAAAAGTAAAATCCTTTTCCATCAAAAAATGGAAAGTGTGAGCAGGCAATGGCATATTTGCAGGCAACACGGCGATTTTCCCTTGTAATAATGGTTGGTTTAGATGTTGTTTCGTCAATATCGATTGCAGTTGTTTGTTCGTAGATTTCTCCACCTGATTTCACGATTTCATCAACAAGTACTGTTAAAAATTTCAAAGGATGATATTGTCCCTGAGATTTCATCACAATAGAGCCTTTGATATCGATTGGAAAAGGAATGTTTTTAACATACTCACTATGTATACCAAGTCTTTGATAGGCTTCAAGTTCTTTGTTTATTTTCTTTTCATAATGGTCACTTATCGCATAGATATAGGCATCTTCTTCAGTTAAATCACAATCAATCCCAAGTTCATTTGTTGTTTGTCGAACAAATTCAAGGGCATCTATATTGGCTTGGTAATACAGCTTAGCATTTTCTTCACCCATATGCTGAATCAGTTCATCATATATGAGGCCGTGCTGAGCTGTTACTTTTGCCGTAGTATGACCGGTTGTTCCATTTAGAATTTCACTAGCTTCTAAAATAGCTACTTTCAATCCTTGCTTTGATAATAAGTAAGCAGTTGTAATCCCGGTAATCCCGCCTCCAACGATTGCTACATCAACTTCTGTATCAATTTTTAAAGGAGGAAACGATTTTAGTTGAGCTGATTCTCTCCAAAATGGCTCAGGTTCATAAGGCATCTTTCCTTGTGGGAATTCTTCTGTCATTCAAATACCTCCTATAGGCTAAACATCATTCTTATTAATTTTTTCCAATTAAGGTTAAAACATGTATTCACTTATGAAAAATCTATGAGACGTACCCTTACTAAGCCTCTAGCCGTAGATGAAAATAAAGCTGAGGCTCGTTTTGAGAACTCTGGAATGTAGGTAAGATAAAGACATAGAAACGAACACAAGTTAAACACAACATAACGAAGCCAAACAACTTGTGTTGGTTGGTAAAGAGAAAAGTCAACGAGCTTTTCTACTAAAAAAGGAGGAAACAAAAGATGAAAAAGTTTGGGCTTTTACTTTTAGGTGGGGTGGCTGTGGCAATACTGCTATCAAATTTAGCACCTATGATTGCTTTAGGGTTAAGTCTGCTAATTCTGTACTACTCGTACAAAGGCTTTATCAAGACGGAATCTAAATTTAACAAAGTGGTGTTAGCGATTGTTGGTGTGATTGCGTTATTCGCTTCAGCATCAAACCTGCCAGCGATTTTAGGATTTGTTGCTGCATATGTGATTTACGTTGTTTATAAAAACTGGAACAAATCATCTGAAAAATCCATTAAAGAAGATTCAGATCCATTTACAAATTTTGAAAAAGAATGGAACGATTTAAAAGGTAACTATTAATAAACGTTTTTCCCACCTTGACTGAGGAGGCTAGAGTAAAAACTCCTCACAAGTTTAATAAAAAAATGTAAAACATTAAAGGAGAGATTTATAATGGCAAATATTTTCACAAGATTAGCGGATACAATTTCAGCAGATTTACATGAGGCATTAGATCAAAAGGAACAAAAAAATCCAATCTCAATTTTAAACCACTACTTAAGACAATGTGAGCAGGAAACAGAAAAGGTTCGTAAGTTAGTTGAACGTCAGTATTTGTTAAAAGAAGAGTTTAACCGCGAGTACAATGAAGCAACACATCTAGCAGAAAAACGTAAGCATCAAGCTGAAATTGCCTCAAAGGCTGGAGAGGCTGAACTTTATGAATTTGCTTTAAAAGAGTATGCTCATTATGAAGAAAGAAGAGAGCGTTTAGATGCATCTCGTAAGCAAACAGCACAGCAGCTTGAAGAGCTTGAGCAAAAGTATGAGGAAATGAAACATAAATTAAAAGATATGCAGATTAAACGTATGGAGTTAATGGGAAGAGAAAATGTTGCCCGTGCTCACCACCGTATTAGCAAAGTATCTGATTCTGGCAGTTTTTCAACAAAAGCATTTGCAAGATTTGAAGAAATGGAAAGCTATCTAGATCGCCTCGAGCAGCAGGTAACAAAAGCTTATCACCGCAATACAATTGATGCTCGTATTGCACAATTAGAAAAACAATTAAAAACTGAACAAACAAATACAATCTCGTAAATCTTCATGGTATTCTTAAAAGGCGTAGGTCAAACTTGCGCCTTCTTTCATATGAAACGCGGCTGACATAAAAGTTTGTTACTATATTAATAGGGAGGAGGAAACCGCGTGTTAAGAAATATGAATTCTGATTATGTAAATTGGATTATTCTAATAGGAATTCTCCTCCTTCTTTTAGAAATATTATTTTTTAATGGTGGTTTAATCGTTACATTTTTGTTATCAATTGGATGCATTTTTTTAGGGCGTCGATGGCGACCGCGGTTTATAGGCAAGAGCCTCTATTGGATTGGTTGGATTTGGCTTGTTATTACCGTGCTGAATATGATGACATTTCGTTATTTTATTTGTGTGCTGCTCATTTATGCTGTTGTTCAATTTTTCCAAACACAGAAGGAGCCTAAACGAATAAAACCAAGTGTGAAGGAGCCTTCGGGCGAATCAGAAAAAAATGAACCGGCAAACGAACCAGTGACCCATCAGAAAAAAATCTTTGAAAATAAGTTCTTTACGAATCAAAAATCACCGGATATTGCATATGAATGGAATGATATCAATATTCAGGTGGGTGTTGGGAACACAGTCATTGATTTAAGTGATACGGTCTTACCAAATGAGGAAGCGATTATTTCGATACGCAGTTTAGTAGGAAATGTTCAAATTCTTGTTCCATATGAAGTGGAGGTTCATATTAACCATTCTGTTATGATTGGTGATGTGAGTGTTTTTCAAGATTTTAAGCAAAAGGTTGTGAATGAAACTCTTGTTTATGAAACACCGCAGTACAGACAAGGTGAACAAAGGGTGAAATTGATCACTTCAGCTATTTCAGGAAAGCTTGAGGTGAAAAGAATATGAATATGATACAGCGGCAAGTTTTGTTAGGTGCATTTTTTTCACTTATTCTATTCATTCTTCTTTCCCTCATGTTTTTTATGGCATTTCCCCTTCATAAATGGAGTGAACTATGGAATCAAAAAATCATGGATTTACCTTTTATTTATATTGTGCCAAGCATAAGTATAGTAGCAGGTGTACTCTTTGGTTTGTTTTCCGGTCTTTATTGGAAAAAACAGCTCAGTACAATTGAACAAACAATTCAGGAGCTTGATAAGGGACGGACGATCTCTACTGAACAACCTTGTTTGCCAGAAGTACAAGATATTCAAAAGAAGGTTGAAAAGATTCAGAAGCAAATTCAGGAACAAACAAAGCTCTCGCAAAAGCTAGCAACAGAAAAAGCAGAAGACCAAGAAAAGAGAATACAAGAATTAGTTTCACAGGAAAGAAATCGATTGGCTCGTGAGCTTCATGATTCTGTCAGTCAACAGCTTTTTGCAGCATCAATGATGATGTCAGCTATTACCGAGAGTAGAGAAGAATGGGATGATGGTGAGTCGAAACAGTTAAGGCTAATTGAGGCAACGATTCACCAATCACAGCTTGAAATGAGAGCGTTGCTATTACATTTACGACCAGCGGCATTAAAAGGTAAATCCCTTCAAGAAGGAATTCAAGAGCTTTTGGTAGAACTAATGCAAAAGGTGACAATGAATATAAAATGGAAAGTAGAACCGATCCCATTAGACAAAGGTGTAGAGGACCATTTATTTCGTATTCTTCAAGAGTCTGTTTCCAATACACTTCGTCATGCAAAGGCAACAAGTTTGGACGTGTTGTTGATAGAACGCGATTCCTTTGTGATCATGCGTGTGACAGATGATGGCATTGGGTTTGAGCTTGAAGAAGGTAAAACAGGTTCATACGGTTTACAAAACATGCATGAGCGTGCTGTTGAAATAGGTGGTTCAATGAAAATTGTCAGCCTGAAAAATAAAGGGACACGGTTAGAGGTTAAGGTTCCTGTCCTAGCAGGAGAGAGTGAAAACAATGATTAAAGTAGTATTTGTTGATGATCATGAAATGGTACGAATCGGTGTTTCATCCTATTTATCTGCCCAGCCTGACATTGAGGTAATTGGTGAAGCAGATAACGGAAAAAAAGGTGTAGAGCTATGTCTTGACCTTCGCCCGGATGTCATTTTAATGGATTTGGTTATGAAGGAAATGGACGGAATTGAGGCAACAAAGAGAATCGTCGATGCCTGGCCTGAGGCTAAAATTATCATTGTGACAAGCTTCCTAGATGATGAGAAGGTATATCCGGCACTGGAAGCGGGGGCAACAAGCTATTTGCTAAAAACGTCAAAAGCAAGTGAGATCGCCAATGCTGTCCGCGCCACGTTTCACGGTCAATCGATTTTAGAGCCTGAGGTCACAGGTAAAATGATGATGAAGATGAGACAACGAGAAACAACACACCTCCATGATCAACTCACTTCAAGGGAAATGGAAATTTTATTGCTGATGGCACAAGGAAAAACCAATCAAGAAATTGCAGATGAATTGTTTATTGCCTTAAAAACAGCCAAAACCCATGTTAGCAACATCTTAAGTAAGCTGGATGTTCAAGATCGAACACAGGCTGTTATTTATGCCTTTAAGCATTCACTTGTAAAATAAATCAGACAACAGATTAGGGAGAGACATAAGAAGATGCATAGAAATGAAGAATTATATCACTACCTAGTTAAGAACTCATGGCAAATGTCAGAAGACTGGTATAATATGGTTGACGACAATGACCCAAACTCAGTCTATTCAACGGAAGATCAAGCAATCATTCAAACATTAAAAGAACAAAATCAGGATTACCTTATCCACCTACATAGACTTTTCATAGAAGAAGAAGGAAAGTTTGTAAGTGAATTTAGAGCATGGTCAGAGGAACTAGCCCAGGATCAAAAGCATTTAGACACACCTGTTCATTATGTTGTAAGGGAATTTTTAAGAACACAGGATGTTTATCTTAAATATATCAAAAGCTTTTATAAAGAGAATATTGATACAGTTTCTGTTGATCAATTATTTTCATGGTTAGATGTAGTTAAAAAAGTCATCAATCTATCCGTTTATATTTACATTGATGCAGCCCATAAGAACACAATGAAACAAATTGCGGCACAAAAGGAAATGATTAATGAATTAAGTTCACCAGTCATTCTTCTGCAAAATAAAACAGCCCTTCTTCCACTTATTGGTGATATTGATACAGCCAGAGCAAAATTAATTTTAGAAAACACATTAACACAATGTGCAAATCTTGAAGTAGAACATTTATGTATTGACCTGTCTGGTGTTGCCATCATTGATACAATGGTTGCTCATGAAATTTTCCACTTAATCAAGGCATTAAAGCTTTTAGGTGTTAGATCAACATTATCAGGTATTCGCCCTGAAATTGCTCAAACAGCCATACAACTTGGCCTTGATTTTGAAGAAATTAACACAACCGCCTCATTAGCAAATGCATTAGGACAAATTTAAGATAAGTGTTTAAAAGCCCTATCTGTTTTGAGATAGGGCTTTTAAACTTACTATATGTTGTTATGAAGCTGTTCGGTGTCCGCCTCGCATTTTTCTCATTACAAAGCTTACAACGAACACAAGAATAATCGAACCAATTAAAGCTGGGACAATATAGAATCCACCCATTTCTGGCCCCCACTGACCAAATAGAAGAGAGCCTAACCAAGCTCCAATAAATCCTGCGATAATGTTACCAAAGATTCCTCCTGGAAGATCACGTCCTGCAATTAATCCAGCTAACCAGCCGATAACTCCGCCTATAATTAAAGCCCAAATAAAACCCATTCTTCTCTCCTCCTTTAGTTTTGTATCCCCCGTCTTGGAATTTATATTCCCCCTTGTCCATTATTATAAACGCATTAATTTCTTCCAGGAGGGACAGGCACCTCGTCCCAGTCTGGGACAAGGTGCCTGTCCCTCCGCCTCAGCAAACAAATTAGATTTACGAAACAATAACATCTATAATAGAAGCAGAATGTAAGTTGTGAAAGGATGTTTCTATGAGTAAAACAGTCGTTCTAGCTG
The DNA here is from genome assembly GCF_021117275.1 of Metabacillus sp. B2-18. Taxonomy (NCBI): domain Bacteria; kingdom Bacillati; phylum Bacillota; class Bacilli; order Caryophanales; family Bacillaceae; genus Metabacillus; species Metabacillus sp. B2-18. The sequence goes on along the minus strand of NZ_CP088245.1, from coordinate 4,970,375 downwards.
AAAAGCCTTCTGTTGGAAGAGATTTAGCTAGAGTGTTAAATTGTCATAAAAAAGGTAATGGTTTTCTTGAGGGAGATCAATATATCGTTACTTGGGCATTGGGTCATCTTGTTACATTAGCTGATCCAGAAAGCTATGGTGATCAATATAAATCATGGCGCTTGGAAGATTTACCAATGCTTCCGGCTCCATTAAAGCTAGTTGTGATTAAAAAAACAGGCAAGCAATTTCAGTCTGTAAAAACCCAATTATTACGTAAAGATGTTCGTGACATCATCATTGCAACTGATGCTGGACGTGAGGGTGAGCTTGTTGCCCGCTGGATTTTAGAAAAAGCCCGCGTTAATAAGCCGATTAAAAGACTTTGGATTTCATCTGTGACTGATAAAGCAATAAAAGAAGGCTTTCGTAAGCTAAAGAATGGGAAAGAATATGAAAACTTATATGCTTCTGCCGTTGCTAGAGCAGAGGCAGACTGGATTGTTGGCTTAAACGCAACACGTGCTTTAACAACAAAATACAATGCTCAGCTATCTTCAGGGCGTGTGCAAACACCAACATTAGCGATGATTGCCGGGCGCGAGGAAGAAATTCGCAGCTTCAAGCCTAAAAAATACTACGGAATCAAAGCTGTAGCAGAAAATAGCTTAAGATTTGCTTGGCAGGACGAAAAAACAAAAGATACAAAAACGTTTAACGAAGCAGCAATTGATGGAAAGCTCGCTGGGTTAAAAGGAAAAGACGCGAAGGTAGTAAACGTCAAAACAACACCGAAAAAATCATACTCACCAGCTCTTTACGACTTAACTGAACTTCAACGTGATGCAAATAAACGCTTTGGCTACTCAGCAAAAGAAACTCTTTCGATTATGCAAAAGCTTTATGAGCAGCATAAAGTGCTAACATATCCACGAACAGATTCTCGCTATATAACTAGTGATATCGTTCCAACTTTAAAGGATCGACTAGAAGCTTGCAGAATGAAGCCATATGCTTCTATCATCGGCAAAATTTTAAGTAAACCAATCAAAGCGAATAAATCTTTTGTTGATGACCAAAAGGTATCAGATCACCATGCGATTATCCCAACAGAAGAATCAGTACCACTAAGTGCTTTATCCGATAAAGAACGCAAAATCTATGATTTAGTTATTCAACGATTTTTAGCCGTTTTACTTCCTGCTTATCAATATGAACAAACAGTTGTAACTGCCAAAATAGGTGAAGAGCTTTTTACTGCAAAAGGTAAACGTGTAGTATCTGCAGGCTGGAAGGAAGTTTATACAGATTTTGTTGATGAAGACAGTGAAGATGACCAAACATTACCGGCACTATCTGAAGGGGCCACACTAAAGATTCAGTCAGTATCAAAAACTACTGGCGAAACAAAGCCACCTGCTCGATTTAATGAGGCGACACTTCTTTCAGCTATGGAAAACCCTACGAAATATATGGCAGGAGAAAGCAAGGATCTTATTCAAACAATCGGTGAAACAGGTGGACTCGGTACAGTTGCAACGAGAGCGGATATTATTGAAAAACTATATAGCAGCTTTTTAATAGAGAAAAAAGGCAAAGATCTTTTCATAACGTCAAAAGGAAAGCAATTGCTGAACCTTGTTCCTGAAGATCTAAAATCACCTGTGTTAACAGCTGAATGGGAACAAAAGCTGACTAAAATTTCAAAAGGAAGCTTACCAAAACAGGCTTTCTTAGATGAGATGAAGAAATACGCAAAAGAGGTTGTAACTGAAATTAAAAACAGCAAACAAACCTTTAAGCATGATAACTTAACAGGAAGCAAATGTCCGGACTGTGGCAAGCTCATGCTAGAAGTGAACGGTAAAAAAGGTAAAATGCTTGTTTGTCAGGACCGCGAATGTGGCCACAAAAAAGGCATATCAAAGGTAACGAACGCACGCTGTCCAAACTGTCACAAAAAGCTTGAACTGCGCGGACAGGGTGAAGGTCAAATGTTTGCTTGTAAATGCGGACACCGTGAAAAAATGTCTACATTCCAAGAAAGACGGAAAAAGAACCAAAACAGCAAAGTTTCAAAACGCGAAGTTGCTAATTATATGAAAAAGCAAGATGATAACTTTTCAAATAATGCTTTGGCAGATGCTTTAGCAAAGCTTAATTTAAAGGAGTAGCAAAATGAGTCGCAAAATTGGACATCTCACAATCCTTGTTTCAGATTATGATGAAGCCATTGATTATTATATTAATAAGCTCGGGTTTGTTTTGCTTACTGACAACTCATTTGGAGAAGGCATGCGCTGGGTAACAGTTGCTCCTTCTCGAGAATGCGGAACGGCAATTGTATTTGTAGAAGCCGATAATGATGAGAAAAAGGCACGTGTAGGTTCACAAGCTGCGGATCATGTATTTTTGGTGATTGAAACAGATGACTGTTTGCGTGAATATCATATAATGAAAGAAAAAGGGGTGCGCTTTTTAGGTGAACCCCAAGAAATGCCATGGGGAACAGAGGTTGTGTTTGAAGATCTCTATGGAAACCGTTTTGACCTGCTGCAGGTGAAAAGTTACTAAGATTTTAAGATAAGGAAGATATAACGTGCCAATCATAAAGACAGATATGTTTATTTATGCCCCTCGTGACATTTGCTTTGATGTTGCGCGAGATATTGATATTCATACCCAATCCACAAGTCAAACAAATGAACGTGCGATTGGTGGTGTAACAAGTGGCTTAATCGAGTTAAACGAAACGGTCACATGGGAAGCCGTCCACTTTGGAATCAAACAAAACCTAACTGTTCGGATTACGGAATTTGATTTCCCAAACCGATTCGTCGACGAAATGGAAAAAGGAGCCTTCAAACGCTTCTACCACGTCCACGAATTCATCGAAAAACCAAACGGCACACTCATGCTCGACACATTCGACTACACCTCTCCATTTGGATTCATAGGAAAAATCGCGGACCGACTGTTTTTGGAGCAGTACATGAGGGAGTTTTTGATAACGAGGAATCGGTATATAAAAAAAGTTGCTGAAGAGAGAGTTGGATGAGGTGCCTGTCACTTCCCGAAGTTTGTCGGAATTTGTAATAGGAATCCCAAAAAGAAGGGCCGCTGTTTGCGGCCTTTTTCTATGTTAGGAAGAGTCCTGTTGGGCGGGGCAAAAATTTGATGTGTCATCTACTGGATCAACCAGAGACAGAATCTATAACCAGGATATTAAAAACAATTCATTTCCCATCCCCCACCATTACAAGCACACCATCCCATGTAAGTAGAAATTTTTCCATAAAAGTGAACAATTTATGATCAATATATTACGAAAAAGTGACTAATAGTTGAACGATATATGACACATGAATTTACCAATAAACTTATCAGTGAACGTCTGATATGATGTGATTAACGATCTTGTGTGATCTTTCACACTGATCTTGTGCATGTTTTCACAAAGTGTTGTCGGGGTATCTAACCCTGATGATGTAGGTATAGAAAGAAGAAGCTTATGTGAAGGAAAGAAAGGAGTACTTATATGAAATTAAAATGGACTTTGTTCACAGTTATGGTTTCCATTGCCGCATTGTTATCAGGATGTGAGCCGTTACTGGTTTTAGATCCTAAAGGGCCACAGGCAGAAAGACTAGCAAGTGACATCTTATTATCTATGGGAATTATGTTGTTTATCGTTCTTGTTGTTCTTGGACTATTAGCTTATATGTTAGTGAAATATCGTGCTTCTAACATGCCTGATGATTATGAGCCGCCACACATTCATGGAAATGTATGGGTTGAAGCAATTTGTGTAGGGGTACCAATTATTATTGTTGCTTATCTTTCTTTTGTGTCAGTGCAAAGTAACTATATTGTTGAAGCACAGCCTGAAGGATATGAAGATAAAGAGCCTTTAGTTGTTTATGCGTCATCTTCTAACTGGAAATGGCATTTTAGTTATCCAGAAGAAAATATTGAAACGGTGAACTATTTATATGTACCAACAGATCGTCCGCTTGAATTTAAATTATATTCACATGGACCAATTACAAGTTTCTGGATTCCACAGCTTGGTGGACAAAAGTATGCAATGAATGATCACATTACAACACTTCATCTTGCAGCAGATCATGCTGGTGAATTTTTAGGAAGAAACTCAAACTTTAGTGGTGAAGGATTTGCTGATAACACGTTTAACGTAACAGCTATGTCTCAAACTGAATTTGATGAGTGGGTGGACGAAGTAAAAGAAACAGCTGAACCACTTACTGAAACAGAATTTGAAGAGTTATTAGAGCCAGGTCATCTTGGTCAATTAACATATACGGGAACTCATTTAGAGTTTGCTCCACCAAATCACGGTCATCACAGTGAAGAAGGTTCAGAGTCTGAACATGAAGGACATGAAGCAGAAACAACTAAAACTGACTCACACGAAGAGGACCATTCAGAACACAGTAATCATTAATCTTTAAAAGATATCGGATCTTTAAAATAAATTCACTTCCGAAAGGAGTCACAAACGTATGGATTTCTTTGATCGTTTTGCCGTACCTCATCCAAGCTTTGCAATCTATGCTTCGATGGTAGCCATTGGTTTAACTACGATTGCTATCATTGCTGGATTAACGTACTTTAAAAAATGGGGTTATTTATGGCGTGAATGGATAACAACAGTTGACCATAAACGTATCGGTATTATGTATTTAATTTCCGCGTTAGTTATGTTATTCCGTGGTGGTGTGGACGGAATTATGCTTCGTGCACAGCTAGCGGTTCCTGATAATACGTTACTCGATTCACAGCATTATAATGAGATCTTCACAACACACGGGGTTGTTATGATTCTATTCATGGCGATGCCATTTATCATGTTCTTCATGAACTTGGTTGTTCCACTGCAAATTGGAGCACGTGATGTTGCATTCCCACGTCTTAATGCTTTAAGCTTCTGGTTATTCTTTATGGGAGCTATGTTATTTAATATTTCATTCGTTGTTGGTGGATCACCTGACGCAGGGTGGACTTCATATTTCCCACTAGCAAGTGAAGAGTTTAGTAAATCTGTAGGTACGAACTATTATATGATCGCGATACAGATTGCAGGGATAGGAACCCTGATGACGGGTATTAACTTTATCACGACGATTATGAAAATGAGAGCACCTGGTATGACATTAATGAAAATGCCAATGTTCACATGGTCAGCTCTTATTGCAAACTTAATCATTGTTTTCGCATTCCCCGTGTTAACTGTAGCACTTGCAATGGGTACAATGGATCGTTTATTTGGAACACATTTCTTTACACTTGATAACGGTGGTATGGATATGCTTTGGGCCAACTTGTTCTGGGTTTGGGGACATCCTGAAGTGTATATCTTGATTTTACCGGCATTTGGTCTTTACAGTGAGATTATCTCTACATTCTCAGGACGTAACCTATATGGCTATAAATCAATGGTTTGGTCTATGGTATTAATTTCACTATTATCTTTCTTAGTATGGGCGCATCACTTCTTTACAATGGGTCAAGGTGCCTTTACAAACAGCATTTTCTCTATTACAACGATGATCATTGCTGTGCCAACTGGTGTTAAAATCTTTAACTGGCTGCTTACGCTCAGAAAAGGTAAAATTCGTATGACAACACCAATGCTTTATTCAATGCTTTTCATTCCACTATTCACATTAGGTGGAGTAACTGGGGTTATGCTTGCGATGTCTGCAGCTGACTATCAGTATCATAATACAATGTTCTTAGTTGCTCACTTCCACAATGTTATTATTCCAGGTGTAGTTTTTGCTATGCTTGCAGGATTAACTTACTATTGGCCAAAAATGTTTGGTTTTATGTTGAACGAAAGACTGGGGAAATGGACAGCATGGTTGCTTTCAATCGGATTTGTTCTAGCATTTATCCCAATGTATATTACAGGTTTAGATGGTCAAGTACGTCGTAGCTTCACGTATTCAGAATCTACTGGATTTGGACCACTTAACATGGTTTCATTTGTGGGTGCCGGGATTATGGCAATTGGTTTTGTGTTAATCGTTTATAACATTTACTACAGCATTCGTTATGCATCTAGAGATATTAGTGCAGATCCATGGGATGCACGCACACTAGAGTGGGCTACACACACTCCAGTTCCAGAATACAACTTCGCAATTGTTCCAGAAGTTACATCTAGCGAACCATTCTGGGATGCGAAAAAACATGATCACAAGCTATTTAAAGGTGAAATTGAAAAAATTCATATGCCGAATAACAGTGGAATGCCATTCCTAATGAGCTGTGTGTTCTTTGTATGGGGCTTCTCACTAATCTTTAGCCTATGGATTCCAGCAATTATTACTACAATCGGAATCTTTATCTTTATGACACTACGTTCTTTCGAAAAAGATCATGGTCGTTATATTCCTGTTAAAGAAATTGAAGAAACTGAATCAGAATTGCGAGGTGCTTAATGATGAAAATTGATAACTCGCTACCACTTGAATATGCTACAGAAGAAAATCGTTTAAAGATCTTTGGATTTTGGATTTTCCTAGGTGCGGAAATCATGCTTTTCGCAACACTTTTCGCTACCTATTTCACATTATATAATCGCACAGGAACAGGTCCTGATGGAGCCGAAATCTTCGTTATTACACCTGTTATCCTTGAAACATTCTTACTTTTAACAAGTAGTTTCACAATTGGTTTAGGTATTCATGCGATGCGTCTTGGTAGACAAAAAGCAATGATAAATTTCTTTGCTATTACACTTCTTCTTGGATTAGGATTCTTAGGTATCGAGATCTATGAATTTATCCACTATGCACATGAAGGAGCAGGCATTGGGGCAAGTGCCTTTACGTCGATCTTATTAACGACTTTAGGTACTCACGGAGCCCACGTAACGGTAGGTTTATTCTGGGGACTATTTATCATCATGCAAGTGAAAAAGCGTGGATTAACTCCAGAAACAGCTAACAAGTCATTTATTTTCAGTTTATACTGGCACTTCCTAGATGTTGTTTGGATCTTTATCTTCAGCTTCATCTATTTGAAAGGAATGATGTAAACAATGAGTGAATTATTCCCGATGAAACAAGTGATGGGTTTTGTCTTTTCACTAGTCCTTACTTTAGTAGCACTGGGTGTTTACTTCTTCGATATGTCATTTACAGTAGGGATGACAGTCCTGTTAGTAACAGCATTTATACAGGCTGGCCTTCAGTTAGTGGTATTTATGCACGCAGGTGAAACTGAGGACAAAGCAGCGATCTATACAAATGTATACTATGGAGTAATTATTGCATTAGTAACAATCTTTGGTACTTTGTTAGCAATGGTTTGGGATATGCATTAAAACGAAAAAGGTATGACTCATATTTGAGTCATACCTTTTTTGCGTATTAATGTGTATAGCCTTCGTCTGTTCTGCTTTGTAAAAACTCAGGCAGTTTAGAAGTATAAAGAACATAAAGAACTGTTAAGTGAGCAGCGATAATATTAATCACAAAAATCGATCCAAATATTAGATGTCCTGCTCCAAAATCAGCATACATATATAGAATTAACGTAGTCCACATTAAAACAATCAGTGGGATTTGTAAAAGAGCAATTTTTCTATTTTCAAGCCATAAAAAGATTGGTGTAGCTGTTCCAATTAATAAATAAGCGAAAAATACATCCATGTTCATACGCTCCTTTAGTGGTATCGCTTTCATATGTCGGTACCTTTTTAATTTTGTCTAAAACTAGGCTATTTTGTGTCAAAACTAAAACCAATTTGTGAATTTTTTGTTACATTTAATATAACATATCTTTAATTGTTTGACAAAGATAAAAATGTATGAGAATAAATTAATTTTGGTATGTTAAGCAATATAGATTGACGAGCTGTTTTTATTTAGAGTATAAGTGTTAGTGGAGAGCTGAGGAAAAAGTTGGTACATTTATACTGATACCACTTATGGTTAAAAATGAAAGGTGGTTTACATGGATACAACACAGAATATCTCAAGGAGAAAATTACTTGGTATTGCAGGCTTAGGCTGGATGTTTGATGCAATGGATGTTGGAATTCTTTCATTCATTATTGCAGCATTACAAAAGGATTGGGATTTAACATCAGAGCAAATGGGTTGGATTGGTAGTGTGAATTCAATCGGTATGGCTGTAGGGGCATTAGTTTTTGGTTTAATGGCAGACAAAGTTGGGCGTAAGCAAGTGTTTATTATTACACTTCTTTTATTTTCAATCGGAAGTGGAATATCTGCATTTGTGACGTCACTAACATTATTCCTTATTTTAAGATTTTTTATTGGAGCTGGTTTAGGAGGAGAACTTCCTGTTGCTTCAACTTTAGTATCAGAAAGTGTCCCGGCAAATGAGCGAGGCAGGGTTGTTGTTTTGTTGGAAAGCTTCTGGGCAGGTGGTTGGTTAATCGCTGCACTTATTTCATATTTTGTTATTCCTTCTTACGGTTGGCAGGCTGCGCTATTATTAAGTGCATTGCCAGCATTTTATGCCTTATATTTAAGGTTGAAACTTCCGGACTCTCCAAGGTTTCAAGCTATTACAGTCTCAAAGCAAAAGGAATCGTCTTTTACAAAGATTGCAAAAGTATGGGCAAGACCATATACAAAGCAAACAACCATGCTATGGATTCTATGGTTTTGTGTTGTTTTTTCATATTATGGAATGTTCCTATGGTTACCAAGTGTAATGGTCATGAAAGGTTTCAGTTTAATTAAAAGCTTTCAATATGTACTAATTATGACACTTGCTCAGCTGCCAGGTTATTTCTTAGCGGCGTATCTGATCGAGAAGGCAGGAAGAAAGTTTGTTCTTGTTACATTCTTAATTGGAACGGCTCTTAGTGCCTATTTCTTCGGAAATGCAGATACACTTCCATTGCTGCTAACTTCAGGTATATTTCTTTCTTTCTTTAACCTGGGTGCATGGGGTGGGCTTTATGCTTATACACCAGAGCACTACCCAACAGAGGTTCGTGGAACAGGTGCTGGCTTAGCTGCTTCATTTGGAAGAATTGGTGGTATTTTAGGACCATTAACAGTTGGTTATTTAGTTGCTGCGGAATATTCGATTAACTCGATTTTCCTTATCTTTGCCGTTGCAATAGTTGTCGGTGCACTAGCTGTACTTGTACTAGGTGAGGAAACAAAGCAAAAGGAATTAGCATAGAAGGTGTAGAGATTAGTCTTTCGGGGCTAATCTTTTTTTTACTGAGCATCCTAAATGCATAAAGAAACAAAACAAGGTATCCTTTCAGGTAAGAAGGTTATAGGAGGGAAAAACATGAACGAAATAATTAACACAATCCAAAACCATCGATCCATTCGTAAATTTGAAGATAAGCTATTATCAGATGAGCAAATTAAAACAATTGTCGAGAGTGCTCAAGCAGCTTCAACTTCTAGTTATGTACAGGCCTATTCAATTATTGGGGTTAAGGATCCTGACAAAAAGAAAAAGTTAGCTGAACTTGCAGGTGGGCAAGATTATGTTGTAGAAAACGGACATTTCTTCGTGTTTTGTGCAGATTTATACAGACATCAATTACTATCCGAAAAGCATGAACAAGATACAAGTCAAGTGTTAGAAAGTACAGAGAAATTCATGGTGGCGGTCATTGACGCAACTCTTGCTGCGCAAAATGCTGTGCTAGCAGCGGAATCAATGGGACTTGGTGCTGTTTATATTGGTGGACTTAGAAATAACTTAGAAGAAGTTTGTAAGCTTTTAAAAACCCCACCACTAGTCTTACCTCTTTTCGGTGTTGCTGTAGGTTACCCAGCTCAAATGCCCGATCAAAAGCAGAGGCTACCATTCCAGCATATTTACCATGAAGATGAATATGAGCAAAATAAAGACAATTACATGGACCAGCTGAAAAAATATGATGAGGAAATATCTCAATATTACGAGCAACGAACCAATGGCAAAAGAAAAGATACATGGACAGGACAAATGGCAGGCTTACTAGCTAGACCTTCAAGGATGTATATGAAAGAATTTGTAGAAGGTAAGGGATTTAATAAAAGATAACGAGCTGAATACTGAATTATGTTTTTGTGGTGGTCCAGCTATATAAGCTGGACTATTTTTGTGTTTAGGAAAGTTAATTCTGCAACTTAATTAAGGGGAAAAATATAGAAAGCATACGGAAACCAGAAATATGAATGCTTTTTCAAAGAGAAGCGGTAAAAACGCATACATAAAATCTATAAAATGGTAAAAATGCTATAAAAAGCAGCAGGGAATGTATATATTATCCATTTCCGTATCGTTTATTATCAAAAAAGGAAAGAAAGCATACGCAAATTAGGTATGTGAATGCTTTTCAAAGAGAAGCGGTAAAAATGCATACGTAAAATCCATAAAAAGGAAAAAAGATAAGGAAAGCGGTAATAATTGCAAAAATTACCCATTTTCGCATCTTATTTTATCAAAAAAGGAAAGAAAGCATACGCAAACCAGGATGTGAATGCTTTTCCAAAGCTAGGCAGTATAAAATCGTACGTTAAACCCAATAAAAGGAAAAAATGAACATCCGATAGTGTGTCATTTGAAGGTTATTTAAAATTACATGATTAATAGTTGCGATAGGTAGCAGGAACTCGTTAGCAGAAACCAGGTCCTATTTCTATGTAACATATTTTCCTTATATAACGTCTAATAATTACCATTTATAGTATAATTGTGGGAAAAGTAGCTAAAAGGAGTGGGAGGGTGAAGAAGCTAGGAGGAATTAGTTTGCAGTTTATTGCTGCATGTGTGGGGATTATTATTTTTGGAGCACTGCCTTCATTGTTTATAGCTCAGGGTACAGGGGGAAGTCATATTGGGCTGTTTATAGACACACTTACTAGTATTATCAACAGCCTCATTCATTTTAACGAGATAACCTTTGAGATTAAAGGGGTGGAGTATCAGGTTTACAAATACATATTTGAGGGGGCTTTTTATTCGTTAACGCTCATTATATGTGCGCTCTTATTGGCTTATATCGTCGCTATTCTACTAACATTTTTAACGATGCAGTTTCCAAAATGGCTTCGAGAAAAAATAAAGCTTGCTATTTTCATTTTTGAATCATTACCAGATATATTAGTAATTTTGGTGCTGCAGCTTTTGATTATTACATTCTATAAAAAAACGGATCTCTTACTAATGAAGGTTGTCACAGTTGGAGACAGTCAAGCTTATTTACTCCCAATCATTTGCTTGGCAATTCTTCCAACCATTCAGTTATATCGAATGACCATCCATCTTTATGAAGAAGAATTATTAAAGGATTATGTTCTTTTAACTAGGGCAAAGGGAATTCGTCATACAATCATTTTGTGGAAGCACATTTTACGAAATACAGTTGTTTCTCTTTTCTTTCATTTGAAGCAAACAATATGGTTTATGCTTTCAACATTAGTTGTTGTTGAGCTCCTATTTAATGTGTTTGGAATTACCTATTATTTAAGAACGTATATGATACCGGAAGTGTTTACGTTTATTCTTCTCTTTTTATTTGTCCCAATCTTCATCTTTTATCATCTAGTGAAAATCATCATTGAAAAAACGGTAAAGGGAGGGGAAGCTTTGACATGATGCTTTTTAAAAATCCTCTCTTTTTAATTGGATTTATCTTTGTTGCAGGATTGTTACTTACTAGCTTTATTTATACAGCAGCTGTAGATAACGAGGTTTATCAAATCTATCACATCTATGATGAAAATAAGGAGTTGATTGACTCTGCTCCTATTGCACCTCGTAAGGAATCGTGGCTGGGGACGGACAAGCTTGGTTATGACATGTTAAGTAAGGTATTAATTGGGGCAAAGTTTACGGTTATAGCGGCTCTTCTTATTGCCTTGTTACGAATGGCTTTATCGATTCCACTAGGATTGATGCTTGGAGCCTATTTTTCAAGAGGGCAAAAATATATAAATAGTGTAGTAGATGCTTTTCACTTTATTCCACTAACGATTATTGCTCTCTATTTATTAACTCCTGTACTTAGACAGCAGCCTGAAGGCTTTGTTTATTCATTTATGGAAAGAATGACAATTGAAGTAGTAGTCCTAACTATTCTAACTGTCCCGATTTTAGCTGTTTTAATAGGAAATGAAACAAGGGAGTTATTTAAAGCAGAATACGTGATAAGCTCCAAAACATTGGGGGGATCAAGACGGCATATTCTAATAAAGCATATTATTCCAAGCTTGAAGGATCGTTTTTTTATCCTGTTTGGACAGCAATTGGTACAAACGCTAATTGTGATGGCTCATTTAGGTATCTTTAATCTCTATTTTGGTGGAACAATTCTTTCTAACGATCAGCTTGCAAGTGACCCTCCCCGATCATTTACAAATGAATGGTCTGGTTTAATCGGGGGGTCGAAACAATTTATTCAATGGGCACCATGGATTCCTCTAACACCGATTATGTGCTTTGCTTTAACGATCTTAGCAGTCACATTTATGGTCGAAGGCTTTTCTAGAGTGACTACTGGTCGCCCTGTTTATTTTAAAAAGAAAAAGAAGAAAACAATGCCTACTATAAAAAAACAGCATCCAATTGAAAAAAGCCAATTTGATTTTTTGGATAAGTTCATGTAGTAAACGTGAAATTTCGCATATGATAATAGTAGAAGTTTAGAACGTAAAAAGAAGGAGCGGATGAAAATGAGAGAAAAATGGATTTTAATCGTTTTCACTATTATAAGTTTGCTTCTTTTAGTTGGCTCTATCTTGTTTCAATTTTTAAACGAAGAAGATCCTTATCAATTTTATACCGGGCTAGGAAAAGATATTGACATTTCACCAGATGACGGGACTGTTGCATTTTCTTATTATTTAGATGGAGATGAAGCCATTTATACAGCAAAGCTTGATGGTTCGGAGCTTACGAAAGTTAGTAGCAAAGAAGAAGGGAGATTCCGGAACCCCAAGTTTTCTCAAGGTACAGAACAGCTTTTATTTCTTTCTGAGGGAATAGATGGCGTGCAAAGCTTAATGGTGATGAATAAGGATGGAAGTCATCAAAAACGGGTAACGGACGATTCTTTACATGTAAAAGATGCTGTATTTTCTCCTTCAGGTGAGACCTTGTATTTTACGGCTAAGCTTTCATCTGAAATCAATAAGATGGAAGGTGAAACAAAGGAAGGATATGATCTTTACAAAATTAATCGTGATGAAACAGATTTAGAACAATTAACAGATCAAGATCATTTTACGATGAATGAACTTTCAATCTCTGTCGATGGAGAAGAATTGTATTATAGCTTATATGAAGTAAATGAACAGCTCACTGCTTTTTCACTAAAAGATCAAACAGAAACACGTGTTGCTGATGTGAACAAAGATATGTATTCTTCAATCCTATCAAAGGATAAGAAATTACTAGCTTACACGGCAGTGACGAAAGCATCATTGAATAGCAGTTTATTTAAATATGAACTATATCTTCAAGATCTAGATACAACTGAAACAAAACGATTAACAAATTTAAACAAAAATATACAATCGCCTGTCTTTTTCCATCATGAAAACAAGTTAGCATTTCTTGAGTATACAAATTGGCCTAGTGATCCAGAGAACTATCGACTTATGACTGTCTCATTTGAAGGTGGAGATGAACAAGAAATTAACGTAAACCTACCTTCATCAACCAATCGCCATCTAGCAATGAAAACCGTGTACTTTTTATTATCAAACGAAGTAGCAACAGCGATTTATTATGTCCTGTTTTTCGTAGGGTTGATTTTATTGACTCAAAGAAGGTCAGGTAAAGTATTTCAACCCTCATTTATTAGTCTTGGTCTTTCTTTACTCTTTTTTATTGGAAGCTTTGCAATTGGTGCTATAACAAACCCATGGTATGGCATCTGGTTGGCAATGGTGGCTGTTGCTATGTTTATATGTTCACTGGTGCTCGTTTTATTCTCTTATATTGTGAGTAAGATGAGAAAAAAATAATAAAAACAGGACTTGGGAGTATCCCTAAGTCCTGTTTTTTTTTGTCATCTATCCAAGCTGTAGAAGAATAGGCTTTATCATAGCCAAGATAACTACAGGGAGGACTAACTCATGAAACCGTATCCTGTCTATCCATATTATTCTAAAAAGCAAAAGGTGAAGGAGCAGCCGATTGCTTTTCGCCTCAGCACCAAGACCGTCATCCTGGTTTTGAATATGAAATGAGCCCAAATCCTATCTCTGAATGGGAGGGGTATAAGGGAAGCGGAAAGCTAAAAAATAAGGTTGCCATCATTACAGGTGGAGATAGTGGCATAGGAAGAGCTGTTGCCTATGCATTTGTAAAAGAAGGGGCAGCCGTTGTAATTCCGTACTTAAATGAACACCGTGATGCTCAAATAACAAAACAAAGAATTGAGCAACTTGGTGGAAGATGTCTGCTTTATGCTGGAGATTTAGGTCAGGAACGAACAGCATATGAAGTTGTAAGGCAAACAATCCAGACATTTGGAAGACTAGACATTGTAGTAAATAACCATGGTATTCAAATTGTTCAGGACAGCATTTTAAATATTTCGGCTCAACAGCTAGAAGCAACGTTCCGAACGAATATATTTGCTTTCTTCTATATGGTGAAAGCGAGCTTACCATACTTAAACAATGGAAGTTCGATTATTAATACTACGTCAATTACAGCTTATCAAGGACATAAAACATTAATTGATTACTCAGCAACTAAGGGGGCCATAACAACATTTACTAGATCACTTTCATTATCACTTGTGGATAAAGGAATACGGGTAAATGGCGTAGCACCAGGACCAATCTGGACTCCACTTATTCCTTCGAGCTTTTCTGCTGAAAATGTCGCAACGTTTGGAACAGATACAAAAATGAAGCGAGCAGGTCAACCGTTTGAGCTTGCTCCAACTTATGTGTATCTGGCTTCTGACGATTCAAGATATGTGACAGGGCAAGTTCTACATGTTAATGGTGGAGATTTTAGAACATCATAAGTCAGATCAAAAGAACTAGAAATGTCCTGTGTATAACTTTTAAACAATGGAAAAAAGTCCTGTATATATTGTGGCGAACGCACGTACCCACACAAAATGTGGATAGATAATGTGGATATGTTGATAACTTTTGTGGATAACTTGTTGTTAACAGTATAATAACTTGTTAATATCTAAATTTTTGACGAATTATTGTGTATATATTGTAAATACATGTCGTTTAATTCTTTTTATCCACAATTTGAGGAAAAACCTGTGGGAACTGGACAAAATGTTCAGTTCCTTTGTTTAGGAAAAATTATAAACTGCATCAATTGTGGATCACACTTCGACATCCAGCTCCAGCAGTCTGACTTTTTGCTAAAAAAGTCAGATGCCTAGCCCCTCGAGGCGCTTGCTCTTTTGTTCTATGTGGATAATCTTTTTCTTTTTAACAAATTCTAATTTATACGAAATGAAAAAGGGCGTGTGGATATGAAAGCAACCTCATATGAATGTATTATTGTTGGCGGTGGAATCGCAGGGCTACAAGCAGCTCTTCAGCTTGGACGATACATGCACAATGTGCTTGTTTTAGATAATCAAGATGGCCGGTCCAATTTGTGCCGTGCTTATCATAATATACTTGGCTGGCCTGATGGGGTTAGTGGGGAAACGCTGAGAAGCTTAGGAAGAAAGCAAGCGAAAAGCTATGGAGTAGAGTTTGAAAAAGCCTTTGTTCATAAAACTGAGAAAAATAAAGAAAACATCCTCCTATACACAGAAGATGGAACAGTGTTTGAAGCAAAAACTTTATTATTATCCACAGGAATTAAGGATCGAATTCCAAATATTAAAAACATCGAGCCGTGCTTAGGAATCTCTATCTATGTTTGTCCAGATTGTGATGGGTATGAAGTGCGAGATCAACATGTATTGCTATTAGGTTCAGGAAAAACAGGAGGAAATTTAGCTCTAACGCTAACTTATTGGACAGACAAAATAACGTTTATCAATCATGATGAGGAACAACTTGAATCAGCACTTCTTACTAAGCTTAACCAAAAAAACATTCGTGTGATAGACGAACAGATCGAGGAAATTATCACCGAAAATGAATTTGAATTTAAAGGAGTAAAGCTAAAAAGTGGACAAATAGTAGCAGGAGATAAAGGATTTATAGGCTTCGGTGGTAACTCAGTTCACTCAGATCTTGCTGAGCAGCTTGGTGTGGAAAGGCTAGAAAATAAGCATGTTCTAGTAGATCCGCGAACAAAGGAAACAAATATCACAAACGTTTGGGCAGCTGGAGATGTTGTCGCGCATTCTGAGCAAGTCACAATTGCAATGGCTGATGGATGTCAGGCAGCTATTTGGATTCATAAGCGTTTATTGAAAAATCAATCGTAAATCCCTGTTTACTTAAGCTCCCAGTTTTGTATGATAGAAGAAGGAGTTAAAAAGGGAGGAGCTGGACATGAAGAAAGAAATCGAAGAACTATATGATGAAGTTTATGAAAAACTAGCCCAATTTCATCAAACATCATTGACCTATACACAAAAAATGTCAGACATTCCACTCAACCAGCGGGAGGAAGAATCAGAAAAGCTAGAACGAATCGAATTTGCCCTACAAGCAGCCAAAGACATCCTAGAAAACATCATGGCCCCAGGCACAAAAATGACCATCATGCACCAAAAAGGAACTATACAAATTGATTTGGATGAATGATTTTAAAAAAGCAATTATAGTTAATAGGCATTAATTACTTTGTAATATAGGAAGTTTTTCGGCAAAGATTGTTGCAATATAAAATTTTCATAACCACAGTGGAATGGAGCGGAAGACACTTGACTCCTGCGGGAGGTAGAGGAAAGGCTGAGACCCCGCAGGCAAAGCCGAGGAGGCTCAGCTTCCTCCCCGCGGAAAGCAAGTGTCTGCAGCGCAATGAAACAGCCTATTTTTTAGCTGAATTTGTATTTATAAATACAAAGTATCTATATTACTACTCCCCCTGCCTAATCTGCCCAGGAGATTTTCCCGTTAACTTACGAGTAATCTTATTCAAATAATTCGCATTCTTATATCCTACTAACTGAGCAATTTCGTCAACAGAATACTTTGTATGCTGCAAAAGCTCAATGGCTTTTTGCAAGCGGATATTCGTTAAATACTGAATCGGGGTCACACCAGTTTCTTGCTTAAACAATCTTGTAAAATGATACTTTGATAACTTTGACGCTTCCGCCATTTCTTCAGCACCAATTTCATCCTGATAGTAATTTCTCGCAAATAAAGCGGCACTAATCACCCCTTCTGACCAATCCTCCATTAATTTATCCACATTTGATAAAGCCAAGTATAACTCCATAATAAACTGATAGGAAATACTTGAGCCCTGATAGGCATTCGTGATTTTCCGTTCACGAGCATCATCATACATTTGTTTAACAAGCTTAACAGGAGCAGCCTCAGGGTGAAAACGAACAACTTGGTTGCCCTTCCTTTTAACATGCTCCCAGCATTTCTTCGCTTCGTTTCCATATAGAGTTAAATATAAAAACTCCCATTTCGTTGAATACTCGGGCAAATAGTAATGATAATGACCGGGGCTACTAACAATAAAGGCATGACCAGCCTTCAACTGATGAACCTTACCGTCTATATCTATTTCTCCTTGTCCTGACAAGGTATATTGAAAAATATATTTCTCTTGGTCTTTCCTCTCAATGCCACTCCAATTGTAAATCGTAGACTCTTGTTCTTCCCAGCCAACTGACCATATTTGTGCCACCTGATTCACATTAGGATCATTAAAACGAAAAGCAACTGCACCCGTTTTCTTATTCATAGCAAAAAAATCCCCTTTTCTTACCCTTTTTAGATGCTATTAGCAAAAAAAGACTGATATGTATTGAGTAAACAGTAATAATCATTGTTAGTTCCAATAAGTTTAAAGCGAAAACCTTAGCAAATAAGTGCTATCTCTTCATTTAATTTTACCATTGTTTGCAGCAAAATCGGAACTTACAATGAAGATAGAAAAACAAACTAATGACGACAAAGTGAAGGGTGATTTTCATGATCGAACAATTAAAAAATCAATTTAACGAGATTTTTCAACAGAATCAGCCTACAAGATCTTTTTTTGCACCAGGGCGTGTGAATTTGATCGGTGAACATACAGATTACAATGGCGGACACGTTTTTCCTTGTGCGTTAACATTTGGTACATACGCGGTTGTAGCACTCAGAAATGATCAAAAGATTCGTATGTATTCTAGCAACTTTCCTGATATCGGAATTGTAACTCTATCAACGGAAGATCCATTGCAACTTCAAAAAGAACATGATTGGGCGAACTATCCTAAAGGAGTTATGAAGGAATTTATTGATAGAGGTATAGAAATAAATAAAGGCTTTGATATCCTATTTTATGGTAATATTCCAAATGGAGCAGGTTTATCTTCTTCTGCATCAATCGAACTCGTAACCGCAGTCACTATTCAAGCCTTGTTTGAGACGAATTTTAATCGTTTTGAATTGGTGCAGATGAGTCAGCATGCTGAGAATGAATTTATTGGTGTGAGCTGCGGAATTATGGATCAGTTTGCGATTGGAATGGGAAAAGAAGATCATGCGATTTTGCTAAACTGTCAAACTCTTGATTATCAATATAGTCCGGTTGTATTAGAAAATGCCTCTTTAGTTATTGCAAACACGAACAAACGTAGAGCTCTCGCTGATTCAAAGTATAATGAAAGACGCTCGGAATGTGAACGTGCTCTTAGTCAATTACAAAAAGAGCTATCAATTCAATCTCTGGGAGATCTTACACCAGAGCAATTTGAAAATAACCGTCATTTCATCCAAAATAGCATGGATCAAAAGCGTGCCAAGCATGCAGTCTATGAAAATGCTCGAACGATTCAAGCAGTAGAAAAGCTTAAGCAAGGTGATATTGAGAGCTTTGGACAACTAATGTGTGATTCTCATACATCATTGCGAGATGATTATGAAGTAACAGGCTTTGAATTAGATACATTAGTAGAAGCCGCCTTAAATCAAGACGGTGTAATAGGATCAAGAATGACTGGAGCAGGCTTTGGCGGTTGTACAGTTTCTATCGTTCAAAATGATAAAATTGAAGAATTTATTAAAGAAGTAGGGAAGAGCTACGCAGAAAAAACAGGGTTAACAGCCGATTTCTACGTAGCCAATGTAGGAGACGGAGCAAAGGAAATTTTATAATCCGAAACGGAGGAAACAAGCATGGCAATCTTAGTATGTGGTGGAGCAGGCTACATTGGAAGTCACGCAGTATCAGAGCTTTTAGATCGAAAAGAAGAGGTAGTTGTTGTTGATAATCTTCAAAAAGGACATCTTCCGGCTGTTTTAGAGGGTGCAACTTTTTACAATGGTGATTTAAAAGATGAAGAGTTTTTAAAAAATGTGTTCAAAGAACAGGAAATTGAAGCTGTTATTCATTTCGCTGCTGACTCATTAGTAGGAGAAAGTGTTGAAAAACCTCTTCAATACTATGAAAACAATGTATATGGAACAATGTGTCTACTAAAAGTGATGACAGAATTTAACGTAAAGAAAATTGTCTTTTCTTCAACAGCTGCAACATATGGCGAAGCAGAGAATATCCCAATTGTTGAAAATGACCCAACTGTTCCAACAAACCCTTATGGAGAAACAAAGCTTGCCGTTGAAAAAATGCTGAAATGGAGTGAGCAGGCTTACGGGTTAAAATATGTAGTTCTTCGTTATTTCAACGTAGCTGGTGCTCATATGGAAGGAAAGCTTGGCGAAGATCATGATCCTGAAACACATTTAATTCCGATTATTTTACAAGTGGCTTTAGGCAACCGTGAGAAAATGATGATCTTTGGTGATGATTACCAAACAGAAGATGGAACATGTATCCGCGATTATATACACGTGACGGACCTAGCTGATGCACATATTTTAGCAATTGAAAAGCTGCGTAAGGACAACACAAGTGCAACGTATAACCTCGGTAATGGAAATGGATTTTCAGTTAAACAGGTAATCGAGACAGCAAGAACTGTAACAGGTCATCCTATTCCTGCAGAGGTAGCACCACGCCGAGCAGGTGATCCGGCTGTTTTAATCGCCTCATCTGAAAAAGCAATCAATGAATTAGGCTGGAAGCCGCAATATGCAGATCTTCACACGATTATTGAAAGTGCTTGGAATTGGTTTCAAAAACATCCAGAGGGCTATCAAAAATAATCATATCTAGTCGTTGCGAATGAAGATGAGAGGATGAAAACCATGTCAATCCACATCGATTTAGAAATAGAAAGATTGCTACAGTTTGCTCTTCAAAAGCAACTGATTACAAAATGGGACGTTGATTTATCTCGAAACAAAATTTTGGAGGTGCTGAAGCTTTCTGATTTCAAGCTTGTCGAGGTACCAGAAGAACAGCTGAATTCTCCCGTTTTAATTTTAGAAAATATTTTAAATTGGGCCGCTGAAACGGGACTTCTTCAGGAAAACACAGTCACATACCGTGATCTATTAGATACAAAGATTATGGGCTGCCTCGTCCCGTCTCAAGGTGAAATGATTCGAAGATTTAATGAACAAGTAGATCAGCATGGACCGAAAAAAGCTACAGAGTTTTTTTATCAATTCTCTCAGGATGTTCACTATATCCGTACAGATAGAATTGCTAAGAACGAGAAATGGCTTGTGAACACAGAGTATGGTGATTTGCAAATGACCATCAACTTATCTAAGCCTGAAAAAGACCCAGTGGCGATCGCTGCTGCCCGTCATATGCAAAAAAGCGAATATCCATCATGCTTGCTTTGTAAAGAAAATGTTGGCTATGCGGGAAGACTAGATCATCCAGCCCGACAAAATCACCGTATTATTCCTGTTACATTAAGGAATGAGCAATGGTTTCTTCAATTTTCGCCATATGTTTATTACAATGAGCATGCGATCGTCTTTTCTGGTGAACATAAGCCGATGAAAATTTCCGGGGAAACATTTAAAAAGCTACTTCACTTTGTTGAACAATATCCACATTATTTCCTTGGTTCGAACGCTGATTTACCTATCGTTGGTGGCTCTATTTTAAGTCATGACCACTTCCAGGGAGGTCATCATACTTTCCCAATGGAGGTAGCAGAAAAGCTACATTCATTTACGCTGAGTAAGTATCCTTCCATTGAATTGGGAATCGTGAAATGGCCAATGACTGTTTTAAGATTACAAGGGAAAAATCAAGATGAGCTTGTAGAAGCGGCAGAAGATATTTTACAGCAATGGAAAAACTACAGCGATGAAACTGTGGATGTTTTAGCGTTTACAGAAGAAACACCACACAACACGATTACACCGATTGCACGAAGAAGAGGCGATCTATTTGAGCTTGATTTAGTGCTTAGAAACAACAGAACAAATGAAGAGCATCCTTTCGGCATTTTCCATCCTCATCAAGAGGTTCATCATATCAAAAAGGAAAACATCGGTCTTATTGAAGTGATGGGATTAGCTGTTTTACCTGGAAGGTTGTTAGATGAATTAAAAAAGCTTGCTGAATGGTTACCGGATAAAGATGGCCTCGCTAAAATTGAGCAAGATGAAGAGATTAACAAACATTACGAATGGGCTCAAAAGGTAAAAACGAATTTACCAGATATCAATCAAGACAATGCCTATCAACTTCTACTTGAAGAAGTTGGCCATGTTTTTGCAACGATTTTAGAGCATGCGGGTGTGTTCAAACAAGATGAATCTGGTCAACAAGCATTTCATCGTTTTGTTCAGCATTTACAAGCACAATTAACATAATAATTGAATTTATTAGTATAAGAATCATCAAATGTGTCAATGATGCTATTAATCCCCCCTAATTTTATATATGTATGTTGCCTCCTTACTTGTAAGGAGGTGTTTTTTTGTGGTTGAGCTGAAAAAGAGTCTAACCAATATAAAGGCTAGACTCTTTCTTATATCTATCATTGTGCCACAATGACGACTTTTCCTTCGTCTAATTCTTCTTCTAGTTCCATTGCTTTATGTTGTGAAAGACCTATAGAGGTCATTCGGGTGCGAATTTGTTCACCACGAGATACAAAGATATTTGCCATTTTATCAAAGATACCTTCTTCTTTTAATCCAATACCTTTTGTGTTTGTATGTTCTGTTAAATGCTTGGAGCGATTTTCGTCATGTGCAAATAAATAAATGTGCTCCTTGTCATAACCTTCCGCTTGTAAAGTGAGAATCTTCTCAGAAGCTTGTACACCATTTTCAACAATATATGTTTTCATCATCATCAACTCCTTTGTCATTTACTTGGTTATTACCCCGAATTTACTTGGACAAACATGCATGGAAAAAAATAGCCTATAGGTCATAGAAGGTTTTTTCTATAAAAGGACTAATAGAGTTTGTTAAAATAAAAGGATAATAAAGAAAAGGTGATCGTGATGAAGATATCAATTGTGATTGTGACATATAATCGTTTGGCCGAACTTTCAGAGCTTCTTGAATCAATTGCTCGACAAACTGTACTTCCACATGAGGTGATTATTGTGAATGATGCGGGTGAAAGCATTGAGCCGCTCGTTTCTTTGTATAGTGAATTACCAATAAAAGCTGTTGAGTTAACGGAAAATGTTAAGCATGTTCGTGCAAGAAATATTGGAGTCACGCATGTAACAGGTGATTGCATCATGCTTTGTGATGATGATGATTTTATTACTGAGACTCATTTGGAAAGATCATTAAAAGAGCTACAAAACGCTGATTTCATTTATTTTGATGCCGAAATTGTTCAATTCGAAAAAAGAGGAAACACCCGCCATCCACTTAAAAGGCAGCTCTTTGCATACCAGTATGATCTTGCAGAAATGAAGAAGTTTTCAACATATGTGCCATCAGGAAGTATTTATAAAAAAGAGCTTCATGATAAAATTGGTTTATTTGATCATGACGTTCATAATTATTGGGATTGGGACTTTTTCTTAAGAGCTGTAGAGGCTTGTTCAGTGAAAAGAATACCAATGGCCAGTGTCATCTATGCATTTTCTGAAGATGGGACAAATCAGTCGGCAGATTTAGGCCTAAAGCGCAAAACGTATTTAGATCGTTTATGTGAAAAACACCAATTAGGAGATTTGCCAACGAAAAACTTCTTTGTGCTTCTTGAAGAGCCAGAAATGAAAGATCGTGAAGCAGAAACAAAACGAGTATGGGATGGACGTCCAATTTTCACGCGCTATAGCCAACAGGAGGAGAGCAATGAAATTACAAATGGATAAAAGCTGGGACAGCGTGTTAGGCGAACAATTTCAGTTTGATTATTTTAAGGAACTGTTAGAATTTTTACGTGAAGAATATGAACAACAAACCATTTTCCCTGAACGTGAAAGCATTTTTCGTGCGTTGAACGAAACTCCCTATGATAAGGTAAAAGCTGTCATTCTCGGACAAGACCCATATCATGGAGAAGGACAAGCACAAGGCTTAAGCTTTTCAGTCCAGCCGGGTGTTAAGCTCCCTCCTTCTTTACGGAATATCTACATGGAGCTTCAAGATGACATAAATTGTTCGTTACCGGAAAACGGCTCATTAGTAAAATGGGCGAAGGAAGGCGTCCTCCTTTTAAACACCGTATTAACTGTGAGAAAAGGAGAACCAGCTTCACATGCTAAAAAAGGATGGGAAATGTTCACCGATGAAATCATCAAAAAACTAGACCAAAGAAACCAACCAATTGTCTTTATCCTTTGGGGAAAGCATGCTCAGCAAAAAAAACAGCTCATCAATTCTTCAAAGCATTTCGTCATCGAAAGTGCTCATCCTAGCCCCTTCTCTGCCCGAAAAGGCTTTTTTGGAAGTAAACCATTTTCTAAAACAAATGACTATTTGCGTAGTCAACATATAGAAGAAATTGATTGGTCTTTATAGAATTTTGTTCTTAATAATTTTTATAACAGATAGAGGAGCGCAATGGAACGGACCGTATTAAAAGCAAGAAAAAGGAGTATAAAACATGAAGGAAACACCAATAAACTGTATAAAGTGTAAGCATTTTTATGTCACTTGGGATACGCGGTTTCCGAATGGCTGTCGAGCATACGGATTTAAATCAGCAGCAAGACCTGCCATTACGGTTAAAAAATCTTCTGGCATGGCATGTTTAAAATATGAGCAAAAAGCAATTAAGGCTTAGTTGGAGGAATAAAAAGTGAACATACCTGTATCAAAACTATTAATTAAAATGGAAGCTGAATTAATCAAGGCAAAAAACAGCTCATCTACTAAAGAAGTACGTGAAAAAGTAGCCGTCATTCAATCACTGTGTGAAATCATTCTTGATGAAAAATCAGAAGTATCAGTTCAACCTTTATCATCACCATCATCAAGTGAAATCAGCCAACTAGAGCTTCAAAAAATGATGGGGAATATGTCAACGGTTGTTAAAAATCCTACAAGTGAAAGAACAGTTAAAGAAGAAGATGCTAACGGTGATTCGCTTTTCGACTTTTAGGTGATCTTTAAATTTTCCCATCTTCCATAAAATGAAGCAATCACTCCAGTGAAATCCATCATATTCTCATCTAATCAGGACACAATGATAATAACATTGTACAGGAGGTTAGAAACATGGCATATGATGATTTATTTAACATGGGAAGAGGACGCTTTGATATGGGACTTTTAAATGACCCAGCTCCAACAAAAATTGGCCAAGACCGCTATGATGTTTATGTAAACCAAGATTATATCGGTCAAAAATATTTATTAACAGCACAGGAGTCTGTTTCAGATATAGATGAGTTTTTAAAAAATGAAGGAGTTAACAACTTCGAATCCTATCTTGATGGCGACCATTACTATATTAAAGCTGTCGAAAACGAACAGCGAGTATCTGATGTGTTAAAAGTATATTTGCAAAATCGTTAAGAGCCCATATGTGGCTCTTTTTTTTCACATAACAAGATTGTCACACTTTTTCCGTTGAAAATAACCCATTCTAGGGTAAGATGAAAGAGTAATCAATTGGAGGTGGAGCCTAATATGAAGCTTTTTCTTCTTTTAGGAGCAATTAACGGATTTTTAGCGGTAGCATTAGGTGCCTTTGGAGCACATGGTCTAGAAGGGAAAATTCCTGAAAAATACATAAAAACATGGCAAACTGGTGTGCAATATCAAATGTTCCATGCCGGGGGATTGTTTGTCATTGCTTTTCTAGTGGATAAGTTCACCAATATTGGTGTATTCACAACGGCCGGATGGTTATTTTTAATTGGTATTATTCTTTTCTCAGGAAGCTTGTATGTATTAAGTGTGACACAAATTAGCATATTAGGAGCAATCACTCCATTAGGAGGCTTAGCTTTCTTAGCAGGCTGGCTGCTTTTAGGATATGCGGCAATCAGATATTTATAAAAGATGAAGGCTGACAAACATTTTGTCAGCCTTCATTCATATTATCTTGGTTGAACAGATGCTAATGCATATTGTGGATCATAAGTAAGCTCTTCATCAAATGTTACATAATCTAAGTAAACCATAAGAAGTAAATAACGCATACCTGTTTGCGGGTCACTTAAAATCAGGTGGTCACGACCTGCTGCTTCAATGATACCTTTAAAAATTTTCGCATTCCACTCACGATTGTTTTCAAAAGTCATATAAACGGTTGCGACTTTACCGCGATTTAAACGTAAAATATTTTCAATATAGGATTGCTCTAAAGGAAGCATGCCAGGGATATATTGTGCCACACCCGGTTGCTGCTGCTGTGGAAATTGTGGTACTTGCCCAAATTGACCTGGAAAATATGTAGCGGCAGGTGGGTAACCTGTTTGCTGCATTTGCATTTGCATCGGCATTTGTTGTCCTGGTTGAACACCAGTTGCTGCGTCATATCCGTAAGGCTGTTGAGGTTGTTGAAATCTTTTAGTCATATAATAACCCTCCTAAAAATTAACGTATTGTCAAAACTTCTATAAGAAATAGGTTATAAAATATCTCCATAGAGGGCTTTATAGGCAAAAAAATTGCCACCCCCTAAATTCTTTGGATAATTGAGGTTACCACACACCCAACAACCAAGAATGGAAGTGACAATTTGTACCCTCAAATTATAACCTATTTATTAACTTTTATAAACTATCAAGAACAACTCATTCGAACATTGCTTACTTTATTGATTGGTAAAAGCATGTTCGATAAACCTACTGAACAGCCCGTAAATAAACCTTATCGAAAACTTCAAGTGGATGACCTTCCGGTCATTGAAGTTCTAGAACAGCTTGATTATCGAGTTCTTCTTAGTGAATATCTAGAGAAGAACGGGAAAGCTCTCAAACCTGTTCAAAGGCGTAAGAATGCAAAAGTTTCCGTACCTAAAGCCATGAACTGTCCAAAGTGTGGTGCTCCATCGGATTATCTTTATGCCAACAATGGAGATAAAGGTCAGTATCAATGCAAGGTGTGTACAGAACTTTTCAGTGAAAAGAACCGTTACTCTAAGGAGGCCATCCTGAAGTGTCCTCATTGTTCCAAGACTCTCGAGAAAATAAAAGAAAGAAAAGATTTTCACGTGTTTAAGTGCAAGAACAATGACTGTTCTTATTATCAAAAGAAGCTCAATGGGATGACTTCAAAAGAAAAGAAAAGGTTCAAAAAGGACCCTCAAGCATTTAAATTGAGATACATTTTCCGTCAGTTTTATATCGATTTCCAGCCGTTATCTAAGGAATCACCAGAACTGCCGGCCGTGGACTTATCAAAGATTTATGCATCCCCACATACATTAGGATTGATCCTAACCTATCATGTAAACTATGGCCTTTCGGCCCGTAAAACAGCTGCGATTATGCAGGACGTACACGGAGTGATGATTTCACATCAGACTGTATTGAACTACGAAAATAGCGTAGCTTTATTACTTAAACCTTATGTGGATCACTATCCCTATGAACTTTCAGACCAATTCTGCGGTGATGAAACGTATATCAGAGTAAACGGTCGATGGCATTATTTATTTTTCTTTTTTGACGCCGTGAAAAAGATTATTCTTTCGTATCCGGTGTCGCCTAATCGAGACACAGCAACAGCCATTCGAGCAATTGATGAGGTCTTAATCAAGATGAAAGAGATTCCAGAAAATCTGACCTTTGTGGTAGACGGGAATCCAATCTATCTTTTAGCCCAACATTTCTTCGCTCAACATGAGATTTTATTCGATGTGAAGCAGGTCATTGGATTAACCAATGAGGACCCTGTTTCAACCGAATATAGACCAATGAAACAAATAATTGAGAGACTTAACCGCACCTTTAAGGGCAATTATCGCTCCACTCATGGATTCGGCTCTGAACATGGTTCCATTTCATACGTCACCTTATTTACGGCCTACTTTAACTTTTTGCGTCCGCATGCCGCCTTAGAAGGAAAAGTGCCCGTAGTGAATCCAGAACTCAAGGGGCTTCCAACAATGCCAGCACGTTGGACAAAGCTCATTGGATTAGCACAACAATGGATAGTAGAACAAAGACAAGCCTAACTTTTTGTTTAGCTGAGCCCTTAAGCTAATTCAGCAATCGGCGGAGCGAACTCTTGACAAACCGAACTTGCCAATGGTTTAAAATGGAAACAACCAAGGGCTTATTTGGTATGCCTTCTTTTGTTCCCTTCGCCCTTGTTAAACAATCCACAAACCATTGGCGTGTTTGTCAAGAGAGATTGCGGCGCATCTCCATCCAGTAAATAGGAGAGAAGCTAACCCTTTAGGTAGTTTTCATAAATCTTTTGACACTACCAAAATTAATAAGTGATAAAACCGAAAGGGATCTTTTCTCAATCTTTGCTCATTCATAGGTATGTTGCGAACAAGCAACTTATGCCTTTTAAACAAAAATATTGAAGGAGAAGCTAAATGATTACAATTACTTTAGAAGAAGTAACAAAGGATAAAATGAAAAAGGTGCAAGAAATTGTCCTCTCGAACAAAATCTACAATGCTTTAGAAAATGGGAAGGAAACTCGATCAATGAAGATCAATGAAAGAAATGAAGGAAGAGTTTCTGAACCCAGCTACATATAGCTATTTTATAAAAGCTGATCAAGACTACATTGGCTTAATCGACTATTTACCTGAAAACCCGAAGGACCACTATCCTTGGCTGGGATTGCTTATGATTCATGAACAGTGGAAAGGAAAGGGCTTTGGAAAAAGAGCTTATCACCTTTTTGAGCAAAGTATTAAAAATTCAGGAAAGCAAGCAATCAGACTAGGTGTATTAACAAACAATAGGGATGCAAAAATCTTTTGGGAATCATTGGGATTTATCTATTATGAGACGAAGCCGTTTAAAGATGGAAGAGAAGTAGATTGCTATGAGAAAAAATTAAAAAACTGACTCATGGACAGTAACGTAGTTTAAATAAGCGGAGTTTTTCCGGTTAGATTGAAGCATTGAACACAGTTGGGAGATATAACCGGAATTTCTCCGGTTAAGCAAAGTAAAATTGCCCATTTTCATCCTTTTTAATGAAATAGGCGGAATCTTTCCACCTATTTCACCTTTTTTTCGTGATAATTCCTCTTTAAGAGGAATTTATCCGTTTATCTTCTGGAGATTCTTTAAGATCTGAATATCACTTTTATAGGTGCTGATCTTGGTATAAAAAATGCTTGGAGCATATTTGTCTCCAAGCATTTTTCTTTTCTAATATACTTGCCAAATTGCTTTTTAATCCAAGTGCAATAATTAAACAAAAGCAATGTTAATTCGAATTTGTACTTCAAAAACCGAGCTTGTTACAATCACAGAGTCAGTTTTTTACTTATTAAACCGAAAAATAATCATTCAATTTAGAAGTACTTAAGATGTTTCCAACGAAGAAAGAACCAAACTCTCCGTAACGAGCACTAACTTCATCAAATCTCATTTCATAAACAAGCTTTTTGAACTGAAGAACATCTTCAGCGAAAAGAGTAACTCCCCACTCATAATCATCAAAGCCCACAGAGCCTGTGATGATTTGCTTTACTTTACCAGCGTAAGAACGACCAATTAAGCCGTGGCTTTTCATCATATCGCGGCGCTCTTCCATTGAAAGCATATACCAGTTGTCATTGCCTTGACGGCGCTTATCCATAGGATAGAAACAAGCGTATTTTGCTTCTGGTAGTTTTGGATAAAGACGAGCACGAACATGTGGATTTTGATAAGGATCTTCATTGCTTTCACCAGCTAAGTAATTACTTAGCTCAACAACAGAAACATAAGAATAAGCAGGAATCGTAAATTCAGCAAGAGTTGTTTTATTAAACTCAAGCTCAATTTCAGTTAGCTCTTCCATTGTTGGACGCAGAATCATCATCATGAAATCTGCTTTTTGACCAGTAATGGAATAAAGAGCATGACTTCCTTGCTCCGCATCTTGGGCAACGCCCCATTTTTCTAGTAAACCTAAAAACTCATTGATGGCAGCCTCACGCTCATCATTAGATAACAGCTTCCAAGCAGACCAATCAACAGTACGGAAATCATGTAAACAATACCAGCCATCCAAGGTTTGTGCTGCTTCACTCATATATATTCACTCCTATTTATGAATTCGTTATGTACACATTTACTATATCATATCTTGTCCATTTCACCATGGTAATAAAACTTGAACAACAAAGAGTAAATTCTTAGGATTAGTGGAAAACTCCAAAAGTGGAAGCGAAGAATTTAACAGATTTTTTTGAAATTAAAAAAATTTAGATGTAAGCGTTACAGTGTGACAGAACGGTTTGAAATTAAGAATAAGTGGAGTATCCTAGTTAAGGAAGCATTTCTCTTACATACTCAAGGAGGTTTTTTTGTGTCAGATTTATTTGCGACATTAAAAGAAAAAGTTAAAGGACAAGGAATTAAAATTGTTTTTCCTGAAGGTTTAGATGAACGAATTTTAACAGCTGTAAACCGTTTAGCTGGTGAAGGAATTCTGCAACCAATCTTAGTTGGTAACGAGCAGGAAGTAACAAATAAAGCAAAAGAATTAAACTTAACTTTAGACGGTGTAAACATTTATGATCCAAAAAACTATGCAGAAATGGACGAGCTGGTTGCTGCATTTGTTGAAAGAAGAAAAGGAAAAGCAACGGAAGAAGATGCACGCAAAATCCTTTTGGATGAAAATTACTTTGGAACAATGCTTGTTCATCTAGGAAAAGCTCACGGACTTGTAAGTGGTGCAGCACACTCTACAGCTGACACTGTACGTCCAGCTCTTCAAATTATCAAAACAAAAGAAGGCATCAAAAAAACATCAGGTGTTTTCATCATGGTACGTGAAGATGAAAAATACGTTTTTGCCGATTGTGCAATCAATATTGCTCCAGATAGTCAGGATCTTGCAGAAATCGCAATCGCAAGTGCAGAAACAGCGAAAATGTTTAACATTGATCCACGTGTAGCCATGCTAAGCTTCTCAACAAAAGGATCAGCAAAATCACCAGAAACAGAAAAAGTGTCACAAGCTGTTGAAATCGCAAAAGGCCTTGACTCTAGCATCGTACTGGACGGCGAATTCCAATTCGACGCAGCATTTGTACCTTCAGTAGCTGAAAAGAAAGCACCAGACTCAGTGATCAAAGGTGATGCAAACGTATTTGTCTTCCCAAGCCTTGAAGCTGGAAACATCGGCTACAAAATCGCTCAACGCTTAGGAAACTTCGAAGCAGTCGGCCCAATCCTACAAGGATTAAACAAACCAGTAAACGACCTATCACGCGGCTGTAACGCAGAAGATGTTTACAAATTAGCGTTAATCACAGCTGCACAAGCTTAAAAGATGAATGATGAGACGTGAATTCTATTAAAGGATTTGCGTCTTTATTATTTGGGGGGAAGATTGTGAGGGAGATGGTAAACGACAAAATGGAGAGAGATTAGAGAGGAAATGTCGTTCATATTTGCAATGAAGACTAAAATAGCAGGTGATCAAAAGGGAAACAGTCTTCATACTCATGATGAAGACCAAAAGCGCAAGGAAAAAGTGAGGAAACAGTCTTCATACCTGTGATGAAGACCAAAAGCGCAAGGAAAAAGTGAGGAAACAGTCTTCATACCTGTGATGAAGACCAAAAGCACAAGGAAAAACCGAGGAAACAGTCTTCATACCTGTGATGAAGACCAAAAGCGCAAGGAAAAAGTGAGAAAACGTTCTTCATACTCGTGATGAAGACCAAAAGCACAAGGAAAAACCGAGGAAACAGTCTTCATACCTGTGATGAAGACCAAAAGCGCAAGGAAAAAGTGAGAAAACGTTCTTCATATTCGTGATGAAGACCAAAAGCGCAAGAATAAACCGAGAAAACGTACTTCATAACCATAACCAAACCATAACCAAAGTTTGAAAACCCCATCCACCACCCTTACCCTTTCACATCACAAACCTATTCATTTTTGAATAACAACAAGTACACTCACTATTGTAAGCTTATACACCCAAAACTCCTATGTTAGAAAACATAACATCAAACATGCACTCAAAAATCCTATATTGCAAGATGATACAAGGGGCAAATTAGAATTTGCAACAACACTATCCCTAACTTGGCATGGTATTTGCATTAAAACTAGTAAGCTATCAAAAAACAAGGAGTGATTATTATTAAGGACTTATTTATAAACGGACAGTGGTTGGCCGGAGAGGGAACTCAGCGGACGGTTATAAATCCAGCGAAGGGTGAGGTCATCACTACAGTAAATGAAGCTAGTAGCGAGCAAACAATTCATGCAATATCAGCAGCTAGACAGGCTTTTGATCAATCTGATTGGGCGACAAATCTAGAAAAGCGTACCGCAGCATTAACTCATTTAGCCCAACTATTGGAAGAGTCAAAAAATGAGTTTGCTAAAATCGAATCGGAAAATACAGGAAAACCCTTCCGAGAAGCAGAGATCGATGTGGAAGATGGTGTTAGCTGTATTCGTTATTACGCTAAATTAATTCGTGAAACGAAGCCTCAAAAAATAGAAATGAGTGATGGAACGGTAAGTGAGGTCATTCAAGAACCAATTGGTGTTTGTGGGTTAATTGTACCTTGGAATTTTCCACTTTTACTAGGGTTGTGGAAGCTGGCACCAGCATTGGCAGCAGGAAACACAGTTGTGTTTAAACCTTCTGAAGTAACTCCATTATCTTTTCTAAAGTTGACAGAATTAATTGCTGAAACAGATATTCCTAAAGGAGTGTTTAACTTAATCCTTGGAGATGGTGCTGTTGGAGTGACCGTCGTTGAAAGTGAGGATGTTGATAAGATCTCCTTTACAGGCAGCTCGATCACAGGCAAAAAAATTAATGAACAGTGTGCAAGTTCTCTCAAACGGGTATCTTTGGAGCTCGGTGGAAAATCTCCTCTAATCATCTTGGCTGATGCCGAGCTTGAGAAGGCTGTTGAGTGGGCTATGTTTGGAGCTTTTTTTAATCAAGGAGAAGTATGTGTGGCATCTTCAAGAATTCTTGTTGATGAAAAAATATATGAAGAATTTCTACAAAAGTTTGTTGAGTACACATCTAACATTAGAATTGGCGACCCGGAGCAAGAGCAAACGGAACTAGGCTCATTAGTGTCGGCTCAGCATTTAGAAAAAGTCCAGCACTATATATCGACCGGTCTGGAAGAAGGGGCGAACATTGCTTATGGAGGAAAAAGAATCGAACGTCCAGGTTACTTTATCGAGCCGACGATTTTCACAAATGTCGAGCAGCAAATGAAAATTGTTCAGGATGAAATATTTGGTCCTGTTGTAACGGTTCAAACCTTTAAAAATGAAGAAGAAGCAATTCAACTGGCAAATGGGACAAAATTTGGTTTAGCAGGAGGAATTTTATCCTCTGACGCACAAAAGGCAAGGGAAATTGCCTCGAAAATTAAGGCGGGTACAATCTGGATTAATAGCTACCATACTCCTTATATTGAAGCGCCATGGGGAGGATTTAAACAAAGTGGTATTGGCAGAGAGTTGGGTCCACAAGGCTTAGCTTCATTCACAGAAACAAAGCATGTAAATATATCAGAAAGAGTCGGGCAGCTTGGTTGGTATAGCTTTAAAAATAACTAATTTTAAGGGGATGAGTGCATGGCAAAGGTTTTAGAGGGATTTGGAAGAGACAGTATTTTACCAACAAAGAATAATGAAAGAACCATGGGTTTGTTTAGTACGTTTGCCCTTTGGCTCGCAGCCAATGTTGTCATTACGTCAGTTATGACGGGGATGATGTTTTTACCTGATATTTCGTTCAAAGATGCTGTTATTGCTATTTTACTAGGCTCTGCAATTGGAGCTATACCACTAGCAATGACAGGCTTAATTGGAACGCGTACAGGACTTCCTACGATGGTCATTACGAGAGCTTCTTTCGGTCAAAAAGGAGCTGTTCTCCCGGCTATTGTTAATACGATTATCTTGGTTGGCTGGAGCTGGATTCAGGCTTATATGGCGGGACTGAGCTTAAACTATGCTGTGAATTATGCATTTGGTTATAGCAATATTAATCTATTTGTTATTCTTACGGAAATCCTTGTTGTTGCAATTACGATCTATGGTCATAAAGGCGTAGAAAGTATTGAAAAATATGTGTCTATTGCAATGCTAATTTTGTCTGCACTCGTTTTTTATAAATTATTTACAAGCTATGATGCCGGGGCACTTGTCACGATGACACTAAGTGAAAATCCAGCTCTAACAGCTGTTATCGCGTTTGATATCGTTGTGGCAACAGCATTTTCTTGGATGTCATCTGTTTGTGATTTTAATCGTTATTGTAAAGATGGGAAAAAAGGGATGATCGGTACATTCGCTGGTTATGTAGTAGCTTCTTTAATTGCAATGGGGATGGGAGCTGCGGTTAGTGGATTTAGTATTATAAATGGAATGGAACAAACATATGACCCAACTGTATTATTGACTCAATATGGATTTGGATTAGTGGCTTCGATTGTTGTTTTCTTCTCAGTTTTATCAACAAATGTTATGGCTTTATACAGCGCGACCATGTCATTTATGAATGTTTTCACGAAGTTTGGCTTTTGGAAGCCTGGCTTAATTTTAGGGATAATCTGTACACTTGGTGCGTTAATGAAAGAAGCATTAATGACAAATTTCTTTGATTTTGTCCTGCTAATTGCAACACTTTTTATCCCAGTATTTGCAATCGTAATTGTTGACTTCTTCATTTTGAAAAAAGGCCGTTATGATGCGGAGGAGCTTGTGTCAAACACGAAAAAATTATATCAATACCAAAGCGGAATCAACTATGTTGCGTATGTATCTTACATTGCTGGAGCAATATTTGCCTTTTATTTCACTTACATTAAACCATTAAGTGTAGGATCCACTATTTTAACATTTGTTTTCTCTGGAGTTGTATACGGGGCATTCATGTATGCAACAAAGCAGGTAACAAAGCCGAACTTAACAGATGAAGTATCAAATACGAGATTGGATGTGTAAGAGTCAGGATGAACATAGGGATTGTGCAATCACAATATACGAATGGAAATAAACAAAAAAATCTGGAGAAAATGGTCGAGCAAGTAAAATCATGTAAAAATAAATATCAGAATGTTGAAATAATTATATTTCCTGAGCTGTGTTCAACAGGTTATTTTTTAACAAAAGAATTACTAGATGTAGCTGATTCTGCAGATGGAGAACATTTTCAAATCATGTCAGAGGTCGCAAAACAAGAAGAAATCACCATTGCTTACGGGTATGTTGAAAAAGGAGACACTAACATGATCTATAACTCTTTAATGGTGACTAACTCATATGGTGACAAAATCGCAAACTACCGAAAAATTCATTTAACCCCCCTTGAAAAGAAGTTTTTTACAGCAGGATCAGAAATAGTGGTTGTAGAATCTGAAATAGGAAAGTTTGGTTTGATGACATGTTGGGACCTAGCTTTTCCTGACTTAGCAAAGGCTCTAGCTCAAAAAGGGGCAGAAGTGATTCTTGCCCCAAGTGCATGGGAATCTCCACATCATGAGCCTTATGAACTGTTTGCGAGGGCTAGAGCCATTGATTATACAGTCTTTATAGCAACCTGTAACCATATTGGCCTTTCTAATGATCTTGATTTTTTTGGAAAATCAGCCATTTATGGGCCAGATGGCAAAGTAATGGTCAAATCAGAGGAAAAGGAAGAAGCGATTTTATTCGCATCACTTGATACTGACCAAAGAAAAGAGCTTCAAGAGTCTTTTTTCACCATGCAAGCAGACTTTCGCGATGATTTATTCAAAAGGTAGGAGATAAACATGAAAAAGGTCGTTGATCTATCCATATCCATTACAGAACAAACCCCAATCTATCCGGGGGACCCAGAGCCATCACTGAAGCCTGCTGCGACATTTGAACGAGACGGCTACAATGTTAGTTTATTAAAAATTGGCTCACACACTGGAACACATGTTGATGCCCCGTATCACTTTAATAACGATGGTCAAAAAATTGATGAGGTGCCGCTTCGGCAGTTTATGGGCAGAGGAATTTTGTTTGATGTAACGGGCAAAAACAAAAAAGAGGCCATTATATTAGAAGATATTATGGAGAAGTTACATCATTGTCAGGCAGGAGATATTGCCTTATTTCATACAGGCTGGTCAAAATATCTTGGTCAGCCAGCTTATTATGAACATCCTTATCTAAAGCCTGAGGTCATCGTGGAGTTATTAAGTAGAGGGATAAAAACCTTCTTTATCGATGCTTTAAATATTGATCCACCAGATGGAAGCTCGTTTGAGGGACATGATTTAATCACAAAGGTGAATGGAATCATCGGGGAAAACTTCACAAACTTTGCTCTCATTGATTTTCAAAATCCATTCATTATTGCATTGCCGTTAAAGTTAAAGGGGATTGATGGATCCCCCGTACGCGCAATTGCGATTCAAATGGAAGAATAGATAGGTTGGGGATAGTGGTCCCTGACCTTTTTTTATTTCGAGGGATGAAAAACAAATAGACTGACTATTCAAAAATGAATATACTATACATAGATGAATAACCAAATCTAAAAGAGGTGGTGATACGATGAAGCAAGCTGTGAGCACAACTACTGATGCAGAAGAAATTTTAAACTCCCTAAAAGATGATTTGCTTGTCACAACGGAACAAGGAGTAATTTTGCGCGCCACACAAGCAACAGCAGAAATCTACCAAATTCCTTATGAAAAGCTAATTGGCCGTACAGTTTATGAGCTGGAAAGTGAAGGAATATTTTCTCCTGCCATCACCCCGATTGTGTTGAAGAAAAAGGAAAAAGTAACGATTGTCCAAAGCACAAATAAAGGAAAAAAGCTCTTAGTCACAGGCATTCCTGTTGTGGACAAAAGGGGTGAAATTCACCGAGTTGTTAGTTACTCACACGACGTAACGGAACTATTAACGATGAAAAGCTATTTATCAAAAATGGAAGATGAAATGACGCGTGTGAAAGACGAGATTCAATCGTTAAAGAAGGAACAGCTCTCTGCAGATGGCCTAATTGCTGAGGATAAAAAAATGAAAATGACGCTGCAAATGGCGAAGCAGGTGTCAGATGTTGATGTGAATGTTTTATTGTTAGGAGAGTCTGGTGTTGGAAAATCGTTAATTGCCAAATACATACATAACCTAAGTCCTCGAAAGAAAAAGCCATTTATCGAGGTGAATTGCGGGGCCATTCCCCAATCCTTATTCGAAGCGGAGTTCTTTGGTTATGAAGCTGGCTCCTTTACCGGTGCAAATAGAAGTGGAAAAATGGGCCTTGCAGAGCTAGCAGAAGGTGGAACGCTTTTTCTAGATGAAGTAGGCGAGCTTTCTCTTGAAAATCAAGTAAAGCTTTTAAAACTCATTCAAGAAAAGCAGTTTTACCGCGTAGGTGGGACAAAACTAAGAAAAGTGGATTTCCGATTGCTTGCTGCAACAAATCAACATCTTCAAGAGTTGGTCGAGCAAAAGCTATTTCGAGAAGATTTATATTTTCGGCTAAATGTTGTACCGATTCATGTTCCGTCGTTACAGGAACGAAGCGGAGATCTTGTGCCACTTATCTATTATTTTTTAGATTATTTTTCTCAAAAATATCATCGAACAAGAGAATTGGATGATGCCGTCATGGAGCATCTAATCACCCATAAATGGAAGGGCAATGTTCGCGAGTTAATGAACTTAATAGAGCGGCTCGTTGTGACTACTCCAAGTCAGTTAATTTCTGTAGATAATTTGCCAGAATCCTACCGATCAGAAAGCAATTCTGACATTGTTTATCATTTAGAAAGTAACTCGTTAAAAGAAATTTTGGAAAAAGTCGAGAGTAAGGTGTTTCAACAGGCAAAGGAAAAATTTATCACCACCACAAAAATCGCTGAAAAGCTTGGTATCAGTCAACCAACAGCGGTGAGAAAGTTAAAAAAATATCACATAGATTAATAGGTGGCACGGATTTTGCATGACAGAAATGTCATGCTTTTTTCAATTTGTTCATATTAAAACTTAAGATAAAAAGGAGTCGGTTCACAATGTATCAACCAAAAGATTCTTCCCAATCACCGCGTTTTTCTGGAATTCGAACATTTATGAGATTAGAACTTCTTCCAACAACAGATTCTGTTGATTTTGTTGTGGTTGGTGTACCTTTTGATACAGCAGCCACAAACCGAGTGGGGGCACGTTACGGCCCGCAGCATATTCGTAATTTTTCTGTTTTATTAAGACCTTATAATCCTGATCAGGATATTAATATTTTTGATTATTGCTCTGGTGTGGATTACGGTGATATTGATATTGTTCCTGGTAATGTGCTGAGAACGTATGACAGAATGCAGCAAGGATTAAAACCGATTTTAGATAAAGGAGTTGTGCCGATTATTTTAGGAGGAGACCATTCCATTTCATTAGGAAATTTACGTGCTTTTCATGAAAAATATGGCCCGGTTGCATTGGTTCATTTTGATTCACATGGTGATACGTGGGATCATTATTATGGTGAAAAATATACACACGGAACACCATTCCGTCGTGCAGTTGAGGAAGGGTTACTAGATGTGGATCATTCCATTCAAATCGGAATGCGCGGTCCTTTATATGGTCCAGGTGATATCCAGGATGCTAAAGACTTAGGCTTTGAAGTAATCACGATGAGTGAAACAAGGAAGCTCGGTCAAGAAGAGGTCATTCGTCGTATTCACGAACGAGTAGGAAAAGATCGACCTGTTTTTGTAACCTTTGATATTGATTTTGTGGACCCTGCTTATGCACCTGGTACTGGTACGCCAGAGGTGGCAGGTCCAACGAGTCACGAAGCATTAGAATATGTGAGAGCACTTGACGGTCTTAATTTAGTTGGATTTGATCTTGTTGAAGTGCTTCCTGCCTATGATCATGGAGAAATCACTGCTGCATTGGCATCAGCTGTAGCATTTGAGATGATTAGCTTAGTTGCG
Organism: Metabacillus sp. B2-18; assembly: GCF_021117275.1. NCBI lineage: Bacteria > Bacillati > Bacillota > Bacilli > Caryophanales > Bacillaceae > Metabacillus > Metabacillus sp. B2-18. The sequence continues at coordinate 4,931,912 of NZ_CP088245.1, read as the reverse complement.
TTAAAAAAACGAAGATTAGCAGAAGGAGCTTCAGAAGAACAAGTAGAGGTGAATAACGGGATTTGGAAATGAAAATGAGGATAGAATGAAGACTAATAGTGGTATAATGAATGAACGAAACTGTTTTAAGGAGTAATTCATCATGACCAATCTATTACCTTCCTCTTTAATCCATCAGCCACAGTGGAGGATCATTGATCAATCAAGCCTGGGACCGCAATTTGATGCGAAGCACTCGTTTGCAATTGACGACACTTTGTGTGCAAGTGTTGGAAAAAATGAGTCACCAGCAACGGTGAGAACGTGGGTGCATCATAAAACGATTGTGCTGGGAATACAAGATACCAAGCTTCCATATTTAGAGGAAGGTGTACAATTTCTCAAAAACCAAGGATATCATGTGATTGTTCGAAATTCTGGAGGCCTTGCAGTTGTATTAGACAAGGATGTATTAAATATATCGCTTATTTTTCCTGATAGTGAAAAAGGAATTGATATTGATCGCGGCTATGATGCGATGCTTGATTTAATTAAACTGATGCTGAAAAAATACGATGCCAATATTGAAGCACGTGAAATTGTTGGCTCTTATTGTCCTGGCAGCTATGATTTAAGTATAAACGGTAAGAAATTTGCAGGAATATCGCAAAGAAGACTGCGCGGTGGAGTTGCTGTTCAGATTTATCTTTGTGTAACAGGGAGCGGCGAAGAAAGAGCTGACCTTATTCGTCAGTTTTATGAGCTTTCTTTAAGAAATGAACAAACGAAGTTTACGTTTCCAGTGATTAAACCGGAAACGATGTCTTCACTTAGTGATTTACTTCAAGTAGAGCTAACGGTTGAAAAGATGTTGTATGAACTGCTACTTACGTTGAAGGAACATAGTCAGGAGCTAATTTCATCTTCTCTTACAGTGGATGAGCAGCTTCTATTTCAACAAAATTTGGTGCGAATGATCGATCGCAATGAAAAAGTATTTAAGAGTTAGCTGACTTACTCAGCTAACTCTTTTTCGTATGCATCTAGTTTTTCTAGTATTCTTCTTTTCCGGTACAACATAATTGCTGTTTCTGATAAATCGTGAATCATAGAGCGATTTGTTAGTGCCCCGAATACGATGCCTGCGATTGGAACCATTTGAAGTAGTTTTTTCCACCCAAATTGATCGCGGTATGTGTAAACAACCTCACGCCAGCCTTGAAGCTGTGAAATCATTTCATTATTTGTGCTTTCACTTCGTTTGTAGAATGATGATAATTCATTTAATATCGCCTGTTTTCCAACAATATCGGCAGAAGAAAACTGAAGGCATTTTACAATGAAAATCCGTTCCTCGCGTTTACTAGGATCATATCCATATGTGATTGCTATTTCTTGAAGCGTTTTTAAGGAAAGACCGAGTAGAACAGGAATATCAATGGCGAGGGTGAAAATTCCGCCAACCCCTGTTGTAGCTCCTTGAATGGTCGCGAGCTTGCTTCGATTTGACTTTAACTCTGCGCCTACTTCATCCATCGTTGAGAGGGGAAGAGTGGAAATGTCGGTAAGTGTTAAAGCTTCGTTACCAGCCTTCTTTCTCAGCTTTCCTAACACAAGTTTTTCCTGTGTTAAATATTGTCCACCTGTTTGGACGAATTGCCCTAATTCATCTAAAAGAACACCAATCTTTTTTTGAATAAAAGCTGGAGTGATTTTATCTAATAGCTTAAAAGGAAGGCGACCAATTCGCTCCCAAAACCAAACCCCTTTTTGATCCTGCTCCCATTTTTCAATGATCTTTAATTCTGATTGCAGCCAATATTGATTTTCCATGTTAAACCAACCTTTTCACTTGATATGATCACTATATACGAATGAAGATTCAATAGAGTTTCATGAAAGTTTTATAAAATGTAAAAAGACGTGGTTATCACGTCTTCAACTAGAACTATTCAGCCATTTTCTCTAAATTTCCATTGCGATCCATTTTAAATGTAGTTGGCACTGTGCGGTCTTCTTCATCAAATAGAACAAGCTTTCTCGCGCGGTTCATGATTTTCATTAATGTTTCATAGTCTTCTTGAACGGTAACGGTGTCTTGTTCTAATCTGTTCACTTTCTTTTGTAGTTCATCATTTTGTGAAGAAAGCTCTTGAACTTCACGCTTTAAACGAAGGTTTTCACTTTTTAATGCTTCTGATTGAACGCTGCTTGTTTTATAAGACTGCAAGAATGCAATAACTGAATCCATTGTTAATCTATTAGTTGTAGCTTGAGTTTGGTGGGTGGCAACAGGTTGTTTTACTGGTGCTGGTTGTGCTTGTTTTGTAAATGATGTTGATACATCTTCATCTGCAGGCATTACCTCTGCCATATGGCTTTCTAAAGCAGACATTGACATCATTGATTGCTCTTCTTGTTCATCGAAATCTTCTATATCTCCAGAAGGAGAATCTGGTGTATAAAGTAATTGCTTTTTAACAGGTTGTCCTTTTCCTAAAGCTCTCATTCTTTGTTTACGTTGTTTTTTCGCTAGTTGCAATGCTTTTTCATAGTCGTGACGAACTACAGCATTCCAGCGGAACCCACATGCAGCAGAAGTACGATTTAACTTATCTCCAACTTCTTCAAATGCATTTAACTGTGTGCTGCCTTCACGAACATGTCGTAAAACGGTTTCGGCTAGTAATAAATCATTCTCTTCTGACCATGCGTCTTGTCTTTGTTTCATAAATGTCCAACTCCCTATGTGAAATAAATATTGTTTACTATTAACTGTTACTAAGCATGGACAAGAATGACTTGTTTTATACAATTTTCTTAAGAGGATAGTAGATTTTTTCAAAAACAAATAAATATCCCTGTAAATTGCTGTGAAAATTGGTGACTATCTTTCATTTTTATAATCTACTATAACCATTTTTACTCATGTTTATAAAATGAAATGGAAAATGCAACCGCAGGAGGAAATGAAATATGACAAGAGCCTAGCTTCAGCGTACTTGCATCACAGGTCGAATCAAGGTAAAATGTCTCTTAGTGAAAAAACGGTAGAATTGTACCGTTCGAATAGAAGGGACTGGATAATCGATGGCAAATGAATTTCGAATTTGTGATGATTGTCAAGCAACAAACATTAAAACACTCATACCAAAATTAAAAAAAATAGATTCAGAAGCTACAATAGACATTGCATGTCAATCTTACTGTGGACCAGGCAGAAAAAAAGCATTCGCCTTTGTTAACAACCGTCCACTAGCTGCACTAACAGAAGACGAACTCATCGAAAAGATCGAAAAGAAATTGGGAAAATAACATCACCTTGTGTTAAATGCATGGTGATGTTTTTGTTTGGGGACTGGGTTTTGTGGTGCCTGTCACTCCCCGAAGTTTGTCGAACGGATTTCCGAATTATGGGTGGGATTGTCGAATGGAACCCGATATAATAGATGATGTAGTGATGAGAGAAAGATTAGGTATTAGTGATTAAGTTAGAACGGAAGTGGAAGACAATGAAAAATAGAAAGTTGTCTGAAGAAAAGGTATTTAAGGATCCCGTTCACCGCTATATTCATGTACGTGATAAGCTCATTTGGGATCTGATCGGTACGAAGGAATTTCAGCGTTTAAGAAGAATACGTCAATTAGGGACAACCTATCTAACCTTTCATGGTGCTGAGCATAGTCGATTTAACCATTCATTAGGTGTTTATGAAATTGTGCGCAGAATCGTTGATGATGTTTTTAAAGGAAGACCGGAATGGGATGATGAAGAAAGGCTGTTATGCCTTTGTGCGGCTTTATTACATGATTTAGGTCATGGTCCGTTTTCTCACTCATTCGAAAAGGTATTCCACCTTGATCATGAAGATTTTACTCAGATGATTATACTAGGAGATACTGAGGTAAACTCAGTGTTAAAAGAAGTGGAAGAAGATTTTCCTAAAAAGGTCGCAGAGGTTATTGCCAAAACCTATGAAAAGAAACAGGTTGTTAGTTTAATATCTAGCCAGATTGATGCTGATCGTATGGATTATCTGCAACGTGATGCTTATTACACTGGTGTTAGCTATGGCCACTTTGATATGGAACGGATTTTACGGGTAATGAGACCGCGTGAGGATCAGGTTGTCATTAAAAGCAGTGGTATGCATGCCGTTGAAGATTACATTATGAGCCGATATCAAATGTATTGGCAGGTGTATTTTCACCCGGTTACGCGCAGTGCTGAAGTGATTTTAACCAAAATCCTTCATCGTGCAAAACAACTCCACCAAGAGTTTTATACCTTCAAACATGATCCTATTCATTTTTATTCCTTATTTGAAGAAGAGCTAACTCTTCAGGATTACTTAAAGCTGGATGAATCCATTATTTTGTATTATTTCCAAGCTTGGCAAGATGAAGACGATCTTATATTACGTGACTTATGCTGTCGTTTTATGAACCGTCAGCTCTTTAAATATGTGGAGTTCAATCCAAATGTCCAAATGATGACACTAATGGAGCTTACAACTCTATTTAAAAAGGCTGGAATTGATCCGGAGTACTATCTTGTAGTAGATTCCTCCTCAGATCTGCCTTATGATTTTTACCGTCCAGGTGAAGAAGAGGAACGGTTACCTATTCATTTATTAATGTCTAACGGTGATTTGCGAGAATTATCAAGAGAATCAGAGATTGTGGATGCTATTTCTGGAAAAAGAAGAACGGACCATAAATTATATTTTCCATTGGACTTATTAGAAGACTTTTCAACGAAAAAAGCTGCTAAGAAGAAGATTCTTGAGTTACTGAACTTAGATAAAAAGAAAGAGGAATGATCACGTCCTCATCTTGAGACTAAACATAAATTTTTTAACGATGAAACAAAGAAAGAGTTAGGAGATGACGGGGCATTGATGAAAGAACATGCAAAGCTGATGAAGGTTATTTCATCTGCTGGGGAAATCATTGGTCGGAAAAAACTGCAAAAAATGATTTATATTGCAAAAAAGATTGATCTGCCTTTTTATGAAAAATACAATTTCCACTTTTACGGACCATATTCAGAAGAGCTTACTTTACGAATTGAAGAGCTTTGCAACCTAGGCTTTTTAGAGGAAGTTCATGAAAAAAAGGGTGGATATTTTCAATACAGATATTCCTTAACAGATACAGGAAGTGAATTTCTCGGACACTATGACCTGGACATGCCACCACTCAAGGAATGTATGCTAAACTTAAATGAACAAAGTTCTCGCTTTTTAGAATTAGTCTCAACCGTTTTATACTTTGAAGGACTAACAGAAGAAGAAGTGAAGGAAAAAGTATTCACGCTAAAAAGCAAGCAGCGCTATACAGAAGAAGAAATCGCTGATGCATATGAATATATTAAATCGATTAAAAACCTTGTGAAAAATGAGGCCGTCAAAAATTAATATTTTTGGCGGTTTTTTTATCATCTATTAACGGGCGTGTCTTTTTCATTTTAGGCTAAATATAGTATACTTTAGTCGAACATCTAGTATGTAACATGTTAAGCTAGAAGAATAATGAATCCTCAAGATCTTTCATATAATAGAGTGATTCCTACATACTTTAAAAACCAAAGGGGTTAAAAATGAACGACTTTAGTAGCTTTTTAGCGTTTCCGTTAGAAGTGTTTCCATATGTAATCATTACACTTATGGTGGCTTTTACTCTCCATGAATTTGCTCATGCCTATGTGGCTTATAAATTCGGTGATCCGACGGCAGAGCGGCAGGGGAGATTAACACTAAATCCACTGGCCCATTTAGATCCATTTGGTACGATCCTTATTTTTATAGCAGGATTCGGTTGGGCAAGACCTGTTCCGGTAAATCGTTACTTTTTCAAACGTCCACGCCTGGCAGGTGTGTTGGTTTCCATCGCTGGTCCGTTAAGTAACTTGGTGCTTGCTTTTATAGGAACAGCCATTTGGTATATATTATTAACAACGAATGCTGTTTCTGCACTGCCAGACAATATGGTAACAAGCCTTGAACAGTTTTTTAATATTTTTGTGTCTCTTAATGTGATTTTATTTATTTTTAATTTGCTTCCGTTTCCACCACTGGATGGATACAGAATTATCGAAGATTTAGCACCAACACATATCCGCTCAAAGATGACACAGTATGAGAGCTATGGAATCATTATTTTCTTAATCCTTGTGATTACACCATTAGATGCGTATATTATTCAACCAATATTTGAAGTAGGAAGAGCAATCGTGATGAACACATTCCACTTTTTGCTTAGTCCTTTATTGTAAAAACAAGTTAGGAGGTCCAATATGGAAGAAAAAAAGAAAAAAAGCATTGGCTTTAATATTATAAAAAGTGACCCTACAGACGGTCATGGCGGCTATGGCGTTGGAGCGCTTAGCCTTGATAATGTTTCACCAGTTTTTGTTGATATCGAAGAAGGAGAAGCCTTTGTTGATATCGGTGCAATGCATGCGAGAAGTGTTGTGGAAAAGGGAATTAAGTTCCTTAAAACGAAAGAAGAAGTACCGAATGGCAAACCATATTGGTTAGTGTGGGTGACCATTGACCGCAAAACAGAAGGTCCTTATTATGCAGGAGTAACTGCATGTGAAATGACGGTCGACCGTAGCATTAGAAGAGGATACAAATCTCTTCCAGAGCATGTAAACCGCATGGATAAATCAATCAAACGCCATATCATCGTTGATCACATGGATGACCGTTCAAAAGAAATTCTTACAGATTTTCTGAAAAAACATGACCCAAATATGTGGGAGAATTCTGAGCAAAAGTTAAAGGACAATTTGAACACAGCTCATTAAATTTGTCCAAAGTGTGAAAATTACGTGAACAAATAAGTAAATTCTTGTGGTTCACTGGGAAAATTAGTAGACTAGATATACAGTTATAAAACTAGGACATAAAAAACCCCGAGCGACTTGTTTGCTCGGGGTTTTTTATTTATTTTATAGATGACTGGTGATATCAGCAATTTTAGGAATATCCGCGATTCTCAGATTTCGCCATCGATTATAAGCACCTCAGTCTAGCCGTCGTTATCTAATCCCACCACTTAAAGTACTTATCAAACCAGCCTTCTTTTTTCTGCTCCTCAGGCTTTTGTTCTTTATCCAAACCATTCAACTCATCGATATGTTCTTCACAATATTGAGTAGGTTCAGTGCCTGCAATAAAGTAGGTTAATCTGCGAACGGGGCAGTCCTTTGTAGCGAGCTTACCGCTAGCTGGATTAATATACACGCCAACCACTCCATCAGGTGGACGGAATGCTTTCACAGACTGTTTGTCGAGAGCTTCTTCCATAAAGGTGGACCAAATCGTTTTTGCGTAGCTACGTTCTTGGACAAGGTCGATTGTTTTGCCTTTATCATACCCTGTCCAGACACCTGTGACGAGTTGTGGAGCCATTCCAATCATCCAGCTGTCTGTTGAGGTTGTACCAGATTTTCCGGCATAATCTCTTGTTAAGGAATCAGCGATGCTGTGTCCAGTGACAGATGTGTAATCATTAATAGAAGTATCAAACATTCCTTTCATCATATGAGTCGTAACAAAAGCAGCTTGCTCATTAAGGACTTGTTCTTTCTCGCGATCTGCTTTGTAAATGACCTCACCTTGTGCATCCTCAATTTTTGTAATAAAGGTCGGTTCTATTTTTTTGCCACCGTTACCGAGAATTCCATAAGCATTTACAATATCTAGGAGACGAACAGGTGATGTTCCTAGTGCTGCAGACGGATTTTCCTTGATTTTTGTTGAAAGTCCCATTAATTCACCTGTTTTGATTAGTTCCTCCATGCCAATGAACATATGAGTTTTTACCGCAAAAACATTATCAGAAAGAGCGATTGCCTGGAGCATCGTAATAAAGTCATTGGCATAATAATCGTTATAATTACTCGGTTTATAGGTCGCTTTTCCATCATCATAGGAAAAAGAAGTTGGCTCACTTTTCATTTCTGTTGCCGGAGTGAAGCCTTTCATGATCGCTGAGTAATAGAGCAAAGGCTTAATGGTTGAGCCGGGCTGCCTTTTTGCTTGGATGGCACGATTGAATGGACTTTCTTCATAATTACGGCCACCGATTAATGCTTTAACATAGCCTGTTTTAGGATCAATTGCAACCATCCCTGTTTGGATGTCAGATTCTTTGGATATGGTTTCTGCAACAATTTCCTCGGCTTTTTCCTGCATGTTTACATCTAGTGTTGTATAAATCTTTAAGCCTTGTGTTTGTACAGCCTGAACGTCTAAATCTAGTTTATCTGACAGCTCACTCATGGCCGCATCCTGAAAATAACCTGCAAATCCTTTTTCAACTTTTTCCGTCTTTGTTTTATAAACGAGTTCCGTTGAAACGGCCTCTTGTAATTGCTTCTCAGTAAGATAGCCTTCATTTTGCATCGTATGTAAAATAACATGCTGTCTTTCTTCGGCTTTCTCGCGGTTCACATAAGGAGAGTATAAATTAGGTCCTTTCGGAATACCGGCAAGTAAAGCAGCTTCAGGAAGTGTTAGTTCACTTGCGTTTTTGCCAAAATAGTAATTTGACGCGGCCTGAATTCCATAAACACCATGTCCATAATAAATCGTATTTAAATAACCCTCTAGGATATTATCTTTGCTATAATTCTGCTCCAACCGAATGGTATAGAGAGCTTCATTTGCTTTTCGTTGCCATGTTTTTTCATGCTTTAGAAAAAGATTTCGCGCATATTGCTGTGTAATAGTACTAGCTCCCTGGACCTTTGCCATTGCTTTTAAATCAGCCAAAGCTGCACCAGCTATCCGCTTATAGTCAAATCCGTTATGTTCATAAAAGCTTTGGTCCTCAATGGAAATGGTCGCATTTATAACATGTTGAGATATATCGTCAAGATTAACCCAATATCGTTTTTGTCCATTATGTAATTCTCCTATTTTTGATCCATCATTTGCATAAATAATCGTTGATTGTGGAACGGATAAAGAAGGAGGTCCTTGCCATTTTGCGTATAAAACAATACTTAATATAACTGTCGACAAAAAGACAAGTAATAACAAACTAATAAATGTTATGGCACGTAATGTCTTTAATGTGATTTTAATTCGTTTCGGTGTAATCACATCCATCATGCTCACCTCCTCTACAAGTATTGATTTTTCGAATGAGCATACTGTTAGCCATTATGGGATTTTTTCCGACTTTTTAAACATTTTGAAAAAAAGTCATAGATTTTTTCCTCAATATCTGCTAGATTCATCTATAGTTTGAAGGACAGGGGGACAGGTTCTGTGTCCCATAAAAATGGGACACAGAACCTGTCCCCTTGTTCCAATTTGAAAGGATGGTTTTACATGAGTGAATTATGGTACACAGAGAAACAAACGAAGAATTTTGGGATTACATTAAAAGTGAAGCAAACGTTACATACAGAGCAAACAGATTTTCAATATTTAGAAATGGTTGAAACAGAAGAGTTCGGCAACATGCTATTTCTTGATGGAATGGTTATGACGTCTCAAAAGGACGAATTCGTATACCACGAAATGGTTGCGCATGTTCCTTTATTTACACACCCAAACCCTGAGAACGTATTAGTTGTTGGTGGTGGAGACGGTGGCGTTATTCGCGAAGTTCTTAAGCACCCACAAGTGAAGAAAGCAACACTTGTTGATATTGATGGAAAAGTAATTGAGTACTCAAAAAAATTCCTTCCTGAAATTGCAGGAAAACTTGACGATCCACGTGTAGAGGTAAAAGTGGGCGACGGCTTCATGCATATTGCTGAAAGCGAAAATGAATATGACGTAATCATGGTTGATTCTACAGAACCAATGGGACCTGCCGTAAACTTATTTACAAAAGGCTTCTATGCTGGTATTTCAAAAGCACTTAAAGAGGATGGTGTTTTCGTTGCGCAAACGGACAACCCTTGGTTCACACCAGAATTAATTACAAATGTTCAACGTGACGTAAAAGAAATCTTCCCAATCACACGTCTATACACAGCGAACATCCCAACATATCCAAGTGGATTATGGACATTCACAATTGGTTCTAAAAAATACGATCCACTTGAAGTCAGTGAAGAGCGTTTTCACGAAATCGAAACAAAATACTACACGAAAGAACTTCACAAAGCGTGCTTTGTTTTACCGAAGTTTGTTAGCGACTTAATTAAATAAAAAAGACAAAGTGAGGGTAAAGCCTCACTTTTTTTAAGAACGGAGGAAAAACTCAATGAAATTTGATGAAGCCTATTCAGGTAATGTTTTTATTAAAAGTCATCCAAGCTATGAAGAAAGTGAAGCTGTAATTTACGGGATGCCAATGGACTGGACAGTAAGCTACCGCCCAGGTTCACGCTTTGGCCCGTCTCGTATTCGTGAAGTATCAATCGGACTTGAAGAATACAGCCCATATTTAGATAAAGAGCTTGAAGAAGTAAAATACTTCGATGCTGGTGACATCCCACTGCCTTTCGGAAACCCGCAAAAAAGCATTGATATGATTGAGGAATATATCGATCAGTTACTTGCAGACGGAAAATACCCACTAGGCATGGGTGGAGAGCATCTAGTTTCTTGGCCTGTGATGAAAGCTATGTACAAAAAGTACCCAGATCTTGCGATTATTCACTTTGATGCCCATACAGATCTTCGTGATGATTATGAAGGTGAGCCTTTATCACATTCAACACCAATCAAAAAAATTGCAGATCACATCGGACCAACAAATGTTTACTCGTTCGGAATTCGCTCTGGTATGAAAGAAGAGTTCCGTTGGGCAAAAGAAGTGGGCATGCACATCTCGAAGTTTGAAGTACTTGAGCCATTAAAAAAAGTTTTACCAACCCTTGCAGGTCGTCCGGTTTACTTAACAATTGACATTGATGTCCTTGACCCTGCACATGCACCGGGGACAGGTACCGTGGACGCTGGTGGTATCACATCAAAAGAACTTTTAGCATCTATTCATGAAATTGCTCATTCAGATGTACGTGTTGTTGGTTCAGATTTAGTTGAGGTTGCGCCAATTTATGATCATTCTGAGCAAACAGCAAACACAGCGAGTAAAATTATTAGAGAAATGATTCTTGGTCTAGTGCAGAAAAAAGGGTAAGAAGAGAGAGGCCCTATATTTTTTACGGGTTCTGTTTACTGTCGTCATTGGACGGTAAAATGTATAGCTAATGGGCACGGCACCGCGAAATGCGGTGCTTTTTGTATGTAATAATGGTCCGTGAACGCTTTTAATTTTAAAAACATTTTGGAATAGGTTTGATTTATAAATACGTATGGTTTTCAAGCAAAGAAGCAATAAAAGCATCCGTAAAAGGTAAATACGAATGCTTTTAGCAAGATAGGTAGGAGAAAACCATCCGATAAACCTAAAAAAAGGTAAAAAGGACGATAAAGGTGAAAGGATATGTAAGAAATATCCACTTTCGTATGATTTTCAAGCAAAGAAGCAATAAAAGCATGCGTAAAGGGTAAATACGAATGCTTCTAGCAAGATAGGTAGGAGAAAACCATTCGAAAAACCCAAAAAAAGGTAAAAAAGACGATAAAGGTGAAAGGATATGTAAGAAATATCCATTTCTGTATGGTTTCCAAGCAAAAAAGCGATAAAAGCATGCGTAAAGGGTAAATACGAATGCTTCTAGCAAGATAGGCAGGATAAAACCATTCGTAAAGCCTAAAAAAAAGTAAAAAAGACGATAAAGGTGAAAGGGTATGTAAGAAATATCCATTTCCGTATGATTTTCAAGCAAAGAAGCGATAAAAGCATGCATAAAAGGAAATGCGAACCCTTTTAGGCAGAATAGTTTTTTTGCTAAGTCCGAAGTTAGGAAAAAGTATATTAAGAGACATTAAACGATCCCATTACGATGCTTTCAGGCTGGTAGCTGAAATAATCTTAACCTTTGTAACACAGCGGATATAAATGTAATATCCTAACTGTTTACAAAAACCTGTCAACAGGATTTTAAGGACAAAAATTTGGTGTAAAATCCATTTTTTAAATATTTATAGGAAATTATTCATAGTAAAGCGGAAGGTCTATTTTTTCTATGAAGCACCTGATAGAGTCTGAAAAATGATATGACCTTTAACCTATTAAAACATCATAAAATCTAATATTGTTAAATTCTCCCTTAATTATGACAAAAAAACACATGATACGATATGTTCGTCAGCAAGCAGTTGATAAGGGAGGATGAAACATATGAAAAAGAAAATCATATTGTCAGTCGTAGCAGGTGCAGCATTATTAATGGCAAATCCAATCGTTGATAAAGCTGATGCGGCTTCAAACACTACACAATCAAAAGTTTACTATTATCAATCTGGTAATGTTGATATGGAGCGCATTAATGCTCTGCTACAAAAATATTATAGTCAATTTAAAATTCAACAACCAACACAACAACCAGAAACAACTACTAAGGAAGAACCAACAAAAGTAGAGCAGAAGCCAACAACTCAAGAGCCTGATACTCAACAACCAACAGCTGAGCAGCCAACGACTCAGGAACCTACTACTCAACAGCCGACTACACAGCAACCAGCTCAAACAGAACAAACAACTGAGCAAGCTAGCTACCAGCTAAGTCAATACGAGCAGCAAGTAGTAGATTTAACAAACCAAGAACGTGCAAAACAAGGTCTACCAGCTTTAAAAGTTGATTTCACACTAAGCAAAGTAGCCCGTGAGAAATCATTAGACATGCAAAAAAATAACTACTTTTCACATACAAGCCCAACATACGGCTCACCGTTTGATATGATGAAGAAATTTGGCGTAACATACCGTACAGCAGGCGAAAACATCGCAAAAGGCCAACGCACTCCACAAGAAGTTGTAAACGCGTGGATGAACAGCTCAGGCCACCGTGCAAACATCCTAAGTTCAAACTTTACTCACATTGGGGTAGGTTATGTAGCGGAAGGTAACTATTGGACTCAGCAGTTTATTGGGAAATAAGTTAAGAGAAGCAGCCAGCATTAGCTGGTTGTTTTTTTGTGGTCTTCCAACTCGTTCGACAAACTTCGGGAAGTGACAGGCACCGAATTTTTCTCTCTTGCGTAGTTGCAATGTGTTCTTTATACTATTAAAGTTAAAGGAGAATGATGGAAAGGGAGTGTCTACATGTCAGAAAGCACGCCTATTAGAATCCATGTGTTGTCGGAGATCCAGAATCAACATGATGATGATAAAGAAACGATTGAGGTTTCAACAACAGGTGAATACTTTTTAAAGGGGAAAACCATTTATCTCCGTTATGATGAAACTCATGAACTCGGATCTGTCAAAACAACTGTGAAAATTGCTGATCGTGAGGTTATGGTTATGCGATCTGGTGCGGTTACGATGAAACAGCGTTTTATCGAAGATGAGGTAACACTAACCGATTATGGTACACCATTTGGCAAGCTTCAATTAGAAACATATACAAAATCACTAACAAAAGAAAAAACAGAGCTTGAAGATAAGCTCGTTATTTTATATGATTTGCAAATAGATGAAAATGAAAAGCATGTACATAAACTGATGATTACCTATAAGGAGGAGTATCAATGAATATCGTTGAGCAAGTCAAAGAACGGTTAAAAGATGAAATCAAAGCTTCCGTTTTAAAAGCTGGTTTAGCTGAAGAAGCGCAAATTCCAGATGTATTATTAGAACTTCCAAAGGAAAAGGCACATGGAGATTATTCAACAAACATGGCGATGCAACTTGCACGTGTAGCGAAAAAGGCACCACGCGCGATTGCAGAAGCAATTGTTGAAAACTTCGATAAAGAAAAAGGTTCAATTGAAAAAATTGAAATTGCTGGCCCTGGGTTCATTAACTTTTACATGAATAACAGCTACCTTTCAGACTTAATTCCAAACATCCTAAAGGCTGGCGAAAGCTACGGTGAAATAAACGTAGGAAACAAAGAAAAAGTTCAAGTAGAGTTTGTTTCTGCAAATCCAACAGGCGACCTTCACTTAGGTCATGCACGTGGAGCTGCTGTAGGTGATTCATTATGTAACGTATTAGCAAAAGCTGGGTACGATGTATCTCGTGAGTACTACATTAATGATGCCGGAAACCAAATTAACAACTTAGCTCTTTCAGTAGAAGCGCGTTACTTCCAAGCACTAGGTAAGGATACAGAAATGCCTGAGGATGGCTACCATGGGGAAGACATTGTTGGCATCGGAAAAAAGCTTGCTGAAGAGCACGGTGATAAATTCGTTGAGCAATCAAGTGACGAGCGCTTAAGCTTTTTTAGAGAATACGGATTAAAATACGAAATGGCAAAGCTAAAAGCTGACTTAGAAGAATTCCGTGTGCCATTTGATGTGTGGTACTCAGAAACATCTCTTTATCACAACGGAAAAATTGATAATGCCCTTGCTGCGTTAAGAGAAAAGGGCCACATCTATGAAGAAGATGGTGCAACATGGTTCCGTTCAACAACATTCGGTGATGACAAAGACCGCGTTTTAATTAAAAATGACGGCTCTTACACATATTTAACACCAGACCTTGCTTATCACAAGGACAAGCTTGACCGTGGCTTTACAAAGCTAATCAACGTATGGGGAGCAGACCACCACGGCTACATTCCTCGTATGAAGGCAGCAATTGAAGCACTAGGCTATGGCAAGGATACTCTTGAAGTAGAAATCATTCAGCTTGTTCATCTTTACAAAAACGGTGAAAAAATGAAGATGAGTAAACGTACAGGTAAAGCTGTTACTATGCGTGATTTGATTGAAGAAGTAGGTCTTGATGCCGTACGTTACTTCTTCGCGATGAGAAGTGCCGATACACATATGGACTTTGACCTTGATCTTGCTGTCTCAAAATCAAACGAAAACCCTGTATACTACGCACAATATGCTCATGCACGTATTTGCAGCATGCTGCGCCAAGGGGAAGAACAGGGATTATCATTTGAAGATAACCTAAAATTAGATGAAATTTCATCAGAAAAAGAATTTGACTTACTGAAAAAACTAGGCGAATTCCCACAAGCAGTAGCGGAAGCAGCTCAAAAACGTATTCCGCACCGCATTACAAATTACATTTATGACCTAGCATCAACACTTCACAGCTTCTACAACGCTGAAAAAGTGCTGGATCCTGAAAACACAGAAAAAAGCCGCGCAAGACTAGGCCTAATGAAAGCAACACAAGTTACATTACAAAATGCATTGACGATCATAGGTGTTTCTGCACCTGAAAAGATGTAAAAAAAGAAATCTGCCTCAGATGAGAGTTGCTCATCTGAGGTTTTTTGTGGGATCGCGGATAAAATCCCAGCATCGCGGATAAGGGTTCGGAAATCGCGGATAAAATCCCAGCATCGCGGATAACGGTTCGGAAATCGCGGATAAGGGTTCGGAAATCGCGGATAAAATCTCAGCATCACGGATAAATGCCCGAAATAGATGATACCCCCTCCAAAAGCACAAGAACCCCCTCAGCTTGCCTAAAGCAAAGCTGAGGGGGCTCATTTTTACCACTGAATCGTATAATTCGAACTCATATTAGGAGTAGACCAAGTATTATTACCATTAGGCTCCCATGCTTTTGCACTTCCATTTGAGCCGACGATTACAGCTTTAAATTCATAGTAACGATTAGCTGCAATATTTGCTGTTCCACGCCAGTCTTTATTTGTGTTATCCCAGGTTAGTTTGATCATGTCTCCATCAGGATTGTTCCACATTCCCATTTCCCAGCGGTTCCCTGTCACATAAACAGTATCCCCGTATGCGGTTGGAGCATTTTTAACGATAAAATTAACTTTAATCGGCTGTAGAGCTAAAATATCTCGAAAGCGGTCCATTTCAGCAGTTTTTGTTCCATTAGACTGAACGACATTTGCTAATCGAAGCAAAGTGAAACCGCTGAAGCCTTCATTGAATAGGTGCTGTGCTGTATTTCGGTAGCGAGACTCACTATAGCTAGCATCAGAGCTAGAGATAGCCAGTGCATTCTCGCCGTTAAGCACGATTCCTCTTTGTGTTGCCAAATTCGCAATTTGAGTAACAAGAGCCTTCGGTGCTGAGTAATACGGGCTTGTAAATTCTTGACTGTTGTCCATCTCTAAGCATGTAAAAGTAAGATGTAGATTACTAGCTTTGAACTGATCAAGTATGCTTGCATAGTTGTAATAACCAGCTGAGTATTCAGCAGCATGTGGCATCGAAGGGTCATTCATTTTCCAGTGGATTCCGGCAATTTTGGCGCCGACTGGAACACCAAATGTAGCATCAAAATTTTCATGAGCCTTCTGACTAATTAAGGTAAGATGTTTAATTAAAACATTTTGATACCACGTCATAAAATCTTTTCCATATTGACTATTATAGGCAGCACCTGAGGAGAAGAAGTTATCTCCATCTGAAGGTGGATTTACCTGATTCCATGAAGTAAGATTTGTTTTCCAAGCAGTATTTAAGTTTGTTAACGTACTATACTTAGCTTGCATATTCGTTCGGAAGTCACTTTTCGCTGTATCTGTATATGCTTGCAGTTTTCCTCTTGAGGGGTAGGACCAACCGTCACTTGATACATAGGATGGAAATCTTAATTCACCCGCAGGTCCACCACTTAAGTAGATTTTTATAATAATATCTTTATAGTCTGAGAAATTTTGCGAGAATGATTCATACAATTCGTCATATTGTGTTGAGATTACACCCGTTGCCCATGGAGATAATGTTTCTTTGTTTACATAGCCGGTTTCAGATTTATGAGTAAGTGTATCAGTAGAGGCTAAATTCCAAACCCAGCTTGGTATCGGAATATTGCAATCATCACCAACATTGCCACCACATTGATGTGTAGAGATGATCGGAACCCATTTAAGTCCTGATTCTCTTACAGTTTGTGCATATTGACGATAATAGGACCAATCAAATTGATTATTGCCGTTTTTTTCAACATCACCCCACCAAACATCAGTTGTTAAAGCATATACCCCATTGCTTTTTAAAGTAGCCAACTGCTTTGCAAAATCACTCCAGTTTGTGATTTTCGTAAGTGGTGCCATTACGTATGTTTTATAATCTGATTTGATGTCTGCGCTTGCTGAGGTTGAAAAGAGAGAAGACACGGTGAGAAGAATAATGAGCAAACTAATTCCAAACCTTTTGAAAAATTGACACATATTACATCCTCCTTTGTTGTACAACGGTTTTATTTTAAGCGCTTACACAACCGTTTATTTGCGCAACCGATTGCACAGAATGAAATGTAAGAGCACCGCTGTAGCATAAAGGATAACCCAGATCATACATATAAATCAAGTGAAAACGTTATCATTTTTAATAGGAAAATGGCACTACCATTCTATAGTAGCGCCACCAATCCGCTTAACTCCTCTAATCTTCGCAACATCCTCACAAAGCTTCAATGCTGCTCTATCCTTTTGCTTCGCTTCAATCATCAAATCAACGTCAACATTCAGTTCTTTCAACCCTTTTAATAACGGCATTAAAAACTCAGCATCAACATAATCAGCATGACTACGAAATTCCTTCTCAGACTTTGGAGAGGAAACATGTATTTTTGGGTGTATACCGACCCAATCCCACGTATCAAAAATAGTAGGAAGCAGTTCTACGAAATCCTCATCATCATCTTTATTTGCCATGTAGTGATGATAATCAAATAAAAGGGGAATCTTCTCTTTTTGACAAATTGCCAATGTTTCTGACGTTGTATAGGTTTTATCATCATTTTCAAGAGTCATTCTTCTTTTTATGTGTCCAGGCAGTTTCTTAATATTTTCATGAAATCGCTCTGTAGCCTTTGTCTTATCACCGTAAGCTCCGCCGACATGGATGTTAATAATGGCTTCATCTGCAAGTCCCATCGCATCCAATAAGTCATAATGATAGGTCATATCGCCAACTGCATTTTCTGTAATATGCTTTTTATCACTTGTAAACAGTGTGAATTGATTTGGATGAAAACTCGTCCGCAGCTTATACTTTTTCACTAAGTCTCCAATTTCAGTGAGCAGATCTTTAAAAGGTGTTTTATAATCCCAAAGTACCTCAGGATGAGTGGCAAGCGGAACAATCGATGATGACATCCTGTATACCATTATTTCGTGGGCAATATTGTAGTGCATCATTCGTAATGTGTGTTCTAGATTTTGCTTCGTTACAAACAATAATTGATCGTGCCGTTCTTGTTCATCGAGCTTTTTCCATCTTGTGAATGTTAATGATTTGGCTGGTGAACAATCCCATAGAGAAAGAGCATGTGACACATAGCCGAACCGAATAATCATGATCTCCCTCCTAAAGTTGTGATTTTAGCGCCAAAGTGCCTGCGAGGGCCTCACCCTGACTCTAATGAATTACAAAAAATGTGACACCAACGTAGCAAACTTTTCCTTTCCTTTTTCAAAAAAAGATCGGCTTTGGTATGCCTGATAGGTTAACAACTCTGAACGACCAAAATCACCTTGAACAAATTTCTTTACCTCTTGAATGAATTCGCGGTCATAAATAAGGCAGTTCATTTCGTCGTTTAAATAAAAGCTTCTTTTATCAAAGTTTGCTGTTCCGATGTCACAAAGATGATCGTCAATCATAATCATTTTTGCGTGAAAGAAGCCATGGTAATATCGATAAATTTCACATCCTGCAAGTAAAAGAGGGCCAAAGTAAGGGAATGAAGCCTCTTTTACAAGGGGATGATCCTTTCGCATCGGCACCATTATTCTGACTTGCACACCTCTTGATGTGGCAGCTAATAGCTCGTCTAATATTTCTTTACCTGGAATGAAATAAGGCGAGCAAATTAAAATTTCCTTATTAGCATTCTGAATAAATGAAATAAAGTGTTTTTTTAGATTTTCTCCATATGTAGAAATGAACAGATGCTCACTCTTACCAGAAGGCAGGGTAGGGTAGTACTCGAGATTTTCTACATCATCCTCACCAGTAGAGTCGTACCAATCCTTTAAAAATTGTTTCTGTAAATCAGCTGTACCTTCACCAGTTATTTTTAGATGAAAATCTCTCCAATACCCTAACTTTGGGTCATTTCCAAGATACTCTTTTCCGATATTAAAGCCGCCTAAATAAGAGGTTTTACCATCTAAAACTGTAATTTTTCGATGATTTCTAGCTTGTAGGGTATAAAAAAGATAGGGAAACTTAGGTTTATGGCTAAAAGCAAGACGTACACCCTTGTCTTTTAGAGCTTGAATCCTTTTTTTCGTAAGCTTCGAGCTACCTACATAGTCAAGTAAAAGGCGCACTTCGACACCTTGACTCGCTCTTTCACCCAAAATCGTTAAAAACTCATGACTGATCTCATCATTTTTCACAATGAAGAATAGCACATGAATACTTTTTGTACTATTTTTAATGCTCTCAAAAAGATCTTTATATAAAGTATCTCCATCTGTAATAAGGGTAATATCACTTTTACGTTGAGGAAATTGCGTGTACTTGCTTGTTGCCAGATGACTTCTTCTACCAAGGTGATAATCAATCGTCCACCAACTAATAATTGCCACTATGATAAAGCAAATAATGAATACGATGTTCAAACGCCATCCTCCTAGCAGCACATAGATTTTATGAATGTAAATATTAGTAATCAGCAAGTTCTATTTATCTTGAGCATTTTTAACTGTTTTTATGTAATTAGATACAGGACGTAAAACTTCTTATGGTTGATTGTAGCGAAAGATGCGAGACTCCTGCGGGAGCACCGCACGCCCCGCGGAAAGCGAGCAATCTGTAGCGGAAATCAACCATTTACTAAAACATGGTATAAACCAACTAAGTTTAAAGATTATTTGAAGAATATTTAAAAAGTTCAAGAATACATTGTACAACCACCATTTATAAATACACATCAAAAATATATTGACTGAATGCTCATTCATTTATTATCATAGAGATATAAGTAAATTCAGAAAACAAGAAACTGACTGTTGTGCAAAGGGGAAAAACAGACTGTAACAATTGGGAGATTGGGGGAAACAACATGGGCGCATTACTTTGGGTAAATTTACTTGCATTTTTAATTGTAACCGCTTACGCATTCCATCTTTTCATCTACTTAATTCGTACAAGAATGGCTTATATTAAGCTAGGCAAAAAAGTTGAATTTGATGGAAAGGTAAAAGAAAGATTAGAAAAAATTTGGGTGAATGTGTTTGGACAGAAAAAGCTCTTAAAAGATAAGAAGAGTGGAATCATTCATGTGATGTTTTTCTATGGCTTTATTCTTGTTCAATTTGGTGCCATTGATTTTATTATTAAAGGCTTAGTACCAGGTGCACATCTGCCGCTTGGACCGCTGTATCCGGCATTTACGTTTTTCCAAGAAATTATCACCTTTATGATTTTAGTTGCCGTAGTTTGGGCGTTTCACCGTCGTTATGTGGAGAAGCTTGTTCGCCTAAAACGAGGATTTAAATCAGGACTAGTATTACTTTTTATTGGTGGTTTAATGCTATCCGTATTGCTTGGGAACGGAATGGGCTTAATCTGGCATGATCATGATCTAACATGGTCTGAGCCACTTGCCTCATCATTTGCTTTTTTACTGAGCTTTGTAGGTGAAACAGGATCAATTGTTATTTTCTATATTGCATGGTGGATCCATTTACTTTTCTTATTAACGTTCTTAGTGTATGTACCACAATCAAAGCATGCGCATTTAATTGCCGGGCCTGCGAATGTGTACTTTAACCGTACATCAAACCCCGGTAAACTTGAAAAAATTGATTTCGAAGATGAAACACAAGAATCATTCGGGGTTGGCAAAATTGAAGACTTTACACAACCACAGTTAATTGATTTATATGCATGTGTTGAATGTGGGCGCTGTACAAATATGTGTCCGGCGACAGGGACAGGGAAAATACTTTCTCCGATGGACCTGATCATTAAGCTGCGTGACCATTTAACCTTTACAGGAGCAGCTGTTACACAAAAACAACCATGGGTGCCGGCTGTAGCATTCAGTGGCACAAAAGGAAATCAAATTGCAATGATGGCAGCTAGCTCAGGTGCGCAAGAAACGGCAGCAACTGGCTATAGTGCTTCATTAATCGGTGATGTGATTACAGAAGAAGAAATTTGGGCTTGTACAACGTGCCGTAACTGTGAAGATCAATGTCCGGTTATGAATGAGCATGTTGATAAAATCATTGATATGCGCCGTTATCTAGTGCTAACAGAAGGAAAAATGGATGCAGATGCTCAGCGTGCAATGACAAACATTGAACGCCAAGGAAATCCTTGGGGACTTAACCGTAAAGAGCGTGAAACATGGCGTGAAGCACGCGAAGATGTACACGTTCCAACGGTAAAAGAAATGAGCAAATCAGGAGAAGAGTTTGAATACTTATTTTGGGTTGGCTCAATGGGCTCTTACGATAACCGCAGTCAAAAAATTGCTTTATCTTTTGCAAAACTTCTTAACGAAGCTGGAGTTAAATTTGCGATTCTTGGTAACAAAGAGAAAAACTCAGGAGATACACCGCGTCGCCTTGGGAATGAATTTTTATTCCAGGAGCTTGCAACGAAAAATATTGATGAGTTTGTAAAAAATGATGTGAAAAAGATCGTCACAATCGATCCACATGCTTATAATATCTTTAAAAATGAATACCCGGATTTCGGGTTAGAAGCAGAGGTTTATCACCATACAGAATTGCTTGCAGAGCTAGTGGCTTCTGGAAGACTGAAACCAAGCCTTCCTGTTAATGAAACCATTACATTCCACGATTCTTGTTACCTAGGAAGATACAATGAAGTGTATGATGCACCACGTAATATTTTAAAAGCAATTCCTGGTGTGAAGCTCATTGAAATGGAGCGTAATCGTGAAAAAGGAATGTGCTGTGGAGCTGGTGGAGGCTTAATGTGGACAGAAGAAGATACAGGAAGCCGCATTAACGTTGCGAGAACAGAGCAAGCATTAGCTGTGAATCCATCGGTGATTAGCTCAGGCTGTCCGTATTGCTTAACGATGTTAAGTGATGGAACAAAAGCAAAAGAAGTAGAAGAAACGGTTAGCACATATGATGTTGCTGAGCTTCTAGAAAAGTCGATATTTGGCGAACAAAAAGAGCTAGTTTCATAGTCATTTTCAAAGAAAAGTAAGATAAAATGGAAAGAGGGGAATTTCCCCTCTTTATCTCTGAAGAAAAATTGAGCGAGCGTTCAGTCACTATTTGTAAGCGTTTACTAATTTTAATTTACATACATTGCAAAGGGGAGAGGAACATGGCAAAAACCGTTATTTTAAGTGGAGTCAGAACACCTGTGGGGAAATTTGGTGGAGCTCTTTCAACATTAACAGCGTCAGAGCTTGGGGGAATCGCCATAAAGGAGGCGTTAACAAGAGCAAGTGTTCAGCCTGAAGAAGTCCAAGAAGTGATTATCGGAAATGTTCTGCAAGGAGGACAAGGGCAAATTCCATCGCGTCAAGCGGCCCGTGCGGCAAACCTGCCATGGAATGTAAAAACAGAAACAGTAAATAAGGTTTGTGCATCTGGACTAAGAAGCGTCACAATGGCAGATCAAATCATTCGTGCCGGAGACGAGGGAGTGATTGTAGCCGGAGGCATGGAATCAATGAGCAATGCACCCTATATGATGCCAAAAGCAAGATGGGGATTTCGTATGGGTGATCATGCTGTGAAGGATTTAATGATTTATGATGGATTAACATGTAGCTTTACTGGTGTTCACATGGGCACATACGGTAACAGCACATCAAAAGAGCTTGAAATCACCCGACAACAGCAGGATGAGTGGGCATTAAGAAGCCATCAGCGCACGGTTGCTGCTCAGGAAGCGGGAATTTTAGGTGAAGAAATAGTTGCTGTTGAAGTACCACAGCGTAAAGGAGACCCAATTGTGGTCGACAAAGATGAAGCACCACGTAAAGACACATCAATAGAAAGATTAGCAAAGCTGAACCCTGTTTTTGATCATGATGGAACGATCACAGCAGGTAATGCGCCAGGAATTAATGACGGAGCAGCAGCTCTTGTGTTAATGAGTGATGAAAGGGCGAAAAGTGAAGGCAGAGAGCCTCTTGCAACCATTCTTGCTCATTCAGCAATAGCTGTTGAAGCTGAAGATTTTCCTAAAACCCCGGGACTTGTCATTAATGAGCTATTAAGCAAAACGGGTAAAACCGTTGAAGATATCGATTTATTTGAAATCAATGAAGCATTTGCAACCGTTGCATTAGCCGCAAACCAAATTGCCGGTCTTGATCCGGAAAAGGTAAATGTAAACGGTGGGGCTGTTGCAATTGGTCACCCAATCGGTGCAAGTGGAGCAAGAATTCTCATCACCTTAATTCATGAACTAAAACGCAGAGGCGGCGGTATCGGCATCGCAGCTATCTGCAGCGGCGGCGGCCAAGGCGACGCCATCATGATTGAAGTTTAACCCATTAATAATTAGAGCAATCGGGCACTCCCCGATTGCCTCAATTCTCACCTCTGACATCTCACCTCAGCACACTAAACAGAATTAGAAATTAAAAACTATATTTCCGTTAGATAAAACATACAGAAATCAACCCATATTTAAAGAGGAGGCCCCATATGAATATTCAAAAAATCATGGTTATCGGTGCCGGACAAATGGGCTCAGGCATTGCCCAAGTATGTGCCATGGCAGGCTTTCAAGTGATACTTCATGACATGAAACAGGAAATCGCTGAAAAAGGTTTAAATTCCATTCAAAAGCAATTACAAAGGCAAGTGGAAAAGGGAAAGCTTTCTGAGCAGGATAAAGATGAAACTCTAAAGAGACTAACACCTTCTAATTCGATTGAAGATGCCAAAGAAGTTGATTTCATTATCGAGGCTGTGATTGAAAAAATGGAAGTGAAAACAACACTATTCCAGCAACTCGATACTCTTGCACCAGAGGGGGTTATTTTGGCAACAAACACTTCTTCCTTACCAATTACAGAAATTGCCGCATCTACAAAACGACCCGATCGCGTAATCGGCATGCACTTTATGAATCCTGTTCCTGTTATGAAGCTGGTTGAAATTATCCGCGGGCTTGCTACTTCTGATGAAGTTTATCAGCAAATTGAAGATCTTACGAAAAAATTAAATAAAACACCTGTTGAAGTAAAAGACTTCCCAGGCTTCGTTTCCAACCGTATTTTAATGCCGATGATCAATGAAGCGATTTTTACTGTGTATGAAGGAGTGGCAGAGCCGGAAGCAGTTGATGAAGTGATGAAACTTGGTATGAATCATCCAATGGGTCCGTTAACTTTAGCAGACTTCATTGGACTAGACACATGCTTATACATTATGGAAACACTCCACGAAGGCTTTGGGGATGATAAATACCGTCCATGTCCATTGTTACGGAAGTATGTGAAAGCAGGCTGGCTTGGAAAAAAAACTGGTAGAGGGTTTTATCAGTATTCCTAATTTTCGGTAGAAACATAGGATTTTAATTTTGCAATTTCCAAAGGGGTGGGCATCAAGTGAATCTACATTTAACAGAAGAGCAAGTAATGATGCAAAAAATGGTACGTGATTTTGCAAAAGCAGAAATTGAGCCATTTGTGGAAGAGATGGAAAAAGGGGTATTTCCATCCTCTGTTCTTCAGAAAATGGCGGGACTTGGTTTAATGGGGATTCCAATTCCGACCGAATATAACGGGGCGAACATGGACTACACCTCTTACATTATGGCCATTCATGAAATAGCCAAAGTAAGTGCAACAGTAGCTGTTATTTTATCTGTTCACACATCTGTTGCAACCTACCCAATTCTCATGTTTGGCAATGAAGAGCAAAAAAGCAACTATGTAAAAAAGCTTGCAACAGGGGAGCGTCTGGGAGCCTTTTGTTTAACAGAACCAAGCTCTGGTTCTGACGCGGCAAGCATGAAAACAAAAGCCATGAAAAAGGATGATCACTATCTATTAAATGGATCAAAAGTATTTATTACAAATGGTGGTGAAGCTGACATATATATTGTTTTTGCTCGAACAAGCGAGGACAAAGGAAGCAGCGGCATATCGGCATTCATTGTTGAAAAAGGAACACCGGGCTTTCTTATCGGAAAAGATGAACACAAAATGGGCTTAAACGGATCAAGAACAACGGAGTTAATTTTTGAAAATGCTAGAGTCCCGCTTGAAAATCTTCTAGGGAACGAGGGAGAAGGCTTTAAGCTTGCGATGGCCAATCTTGATGGAGGCCGAATTGGCATTGCTGCTCAAGCACTCGGAATCGCCGAGGCTGCGCTAGAGAAGGCAACAGCTTATGCCAAGGAGCGCAAGCAGTTTGGCAAGCCAATTGCTCTCCAGCAAGGGATTTCCTTTAAGCTTGCGGATATGGCAACAAATGTAGAAGCTGCGAAGCTATTAGTTTATCAAGCTGCATGGTTAAAAGAACAAGGACTTCCATGTGGCAAGCAGGCTGCGATGGCTAAGCTATTTGCTTCGAAAACAGCGATGGAGGTTACCACAGAGGCAATTCAAGTCTTTGGAGGCTATGGCTACACAAAGGATTACCCGGTGGAGCGGTATTTCCGTGATGCGAAGGTTTGTGAAATTTATGAAGGTACTAGTGAAATACAACGAATTGTGATCAGCAAGCATGTAGTGAAAGAAAAATAAGCGGTGAAATGGGGAGAAAGGGATGTACTTTAAACTATCAGAAGAACATGAAATGCTACGTAAAACGGTAAGAGATTTTGCAAGAAAAGAAGTAGAACCAACAGCAGCAGAGCGCGATGAGCATGAGCGTTTTGATATGGACATTTTCAAAAAAATGGCCGACCTAGGTTTAACAGGAATTCCTTGGTCTGAGGAATATGGTGGGATTGGCAGTGATTATCTAGCTTATGTGATCGCAGTTGAAGAGCTTTCAAGAGTATGCGCATCAACAGGGGTAACGTTATCCGCCCATACGTCGCTTGCAGGATGGCCCCTATATAAGTTCGGAAATGAAGAACAAAAGCAAAAATACCTAAAGCCAATGGCACTAGGTGAAAAAATTGGAGCATACGGGTTAACCGAGCCGAGCTCTGGATCTGATGCAGGTGGTATGCGCACGAATGCTCGTGAACGGCGACTATTATATTTTAAATGGTTCAAAAATTTTCATCACAAATGGAGGAATTGCCGATATTTATATCGTATTTGCAGTAACAGACCCTTCAAGCAAGCATAAAGGAACAACAGCGTTTATCGTTGAAAAAGATTTTGAAGGCTTCTCGGTAGGAAAAAAAGAAAGCAAAATGGGCATTCGTTCATCACCTACAACGGAGATTATGTTTGAAGAGTGTAAAGTACCAAAAGAAAATGTATTAGGCGAGATTGGGGATGGCTTTAAAATTGCTATGATGACATTAGATGGTGGTAGAAACGGTATAGCAGCTCAAGCAGTTGGAATTGCACAGGGTGCGTTGGATGCAGCCATTGCCTATGCAAAAGAAAGAGAGCAATTCGGCAAGCCGATCGCAGCTCAGCAAGGAATCAGCTTTAAGCTTGCTGATATGGCAACAAATATTGAAGCTGCACGATTATTAACCTATCAAGCAGCATGGCTAGAGTCTGAAGGGTTGCCATATGGTAAAGAATCAGCAATGTCTAAGCTTTTTGCTGGTGACACAGCGATGAAGGTTACAACTGAGGCCGTTCAAGTATTTGGTGGCTATGGCTATACAAAGGATTACCCTGTTGAGCGGTTTATGAGAGATGCCAAAATCACACAAATCTATGAAGGCACACAGGAAATTCAACGACTTGTCATTTCTAGAATGTTAACGAAATAAAGGAATACTAGTTTCGGTGATAGGTGGGAGGTAGATGGAAAAGCGTGAAGTTGTCGCATCCGTTAAGGATGAGAAGTTAATTGAAAAGCGAAGAGAGCAAATGATTAAAGGTGCGGTCAATCTTTTTAAAGAAAAAGGATTTCACCGCACGACAACTAGAGAGATTGCAAGGTCTGCCGGCTTTAGTATCGGAACGTTGTATGAATATATTCGCCAAAAAGAGGATGTTCTTTACTTAGTTTGTGACAGCATTTATGACCAGGTTCATGCCCGCTTAGAGGAAGATATTGATACAAAACAAGGCACAATAGAAAGTTTAAAGCGAGCGATTCACAATTATTTTATCGTCATGGATGAGATGCAAGATGAAGTGCTCGTTATGTATCAGGAAGTTAAGTCATTATCTAAGGACGCTTTACCATATGTGTTAAAAAAGGAAATGGAAATGGTCGGGATGTTTAAAAAAATTGTTAAAGACTGTGTGCAAAATGGGGAATTAACGTTATCAGAGCCAGAATGTGATTTAATTGCTCACAATATTTTTGTCAAAGGCCAAATGTGGGGCTTTAGACGCTGGGCCCTTCACAAAATGTATACGCTTGAAGATTACATTGAGCTGCAAACAAAGGTTATTTTACAAGGGGTTGGGAAGTAACTTTTGTGGCAATCAAAGGGGTGTTTTTATAAATGACAATAACAGAGGTATATAAACCAAAGCATGCTGTTCGCTTTGTCACAGCATCAAGTTTATTTGACGGACACGATGCTTCCATTAATATTATGCGACGAATCCTTCAAGCAAGTGGAGCGGAAGTGATTCATCTTGGACACAATCGTTCAGTTGAAGAAATCGTGGCTGCTGCGATTCAGGAGGATGTTCAGGGGATTGCCATTTCTTCCTATCAAGGTGGACACGTTGAATTTTTCAAATACATGTACGATCTACTGCAGGAAAAAGGAGCAGGACATATTCGTCTTTATGGCGGCGGCGGGGGAGTCATTATTCCTCGAGAGATAAAAGAGCTTCATGAGTATGGTATTGCGAAAATTTTCTCTCCTGATGATGGTCGCGAGCTTGGTCTACAGGGCATGATCAACCATATGCTAAGAGAGTGCGATTTTTCTACCGTTGAAAAGGGAGAAATCTCTTTGGACGATGTGAAAGAAGGAGAAACAAAAGCAGTTGCCAAACTCATTTCTTGTGCAGAAGCGAAAGTGTTTAAACAAGAAATCACAGAAGCAGCAGAAAACCTAATTAGTGAAATAAAAACGTTGAGTACGAAAACACCTGTGATCGGGATTACGGGAACAGGTGGTGCCGGAAAGAGCTCACTAACAGATGAATTAATTCGACGTTTTTTAAATGAGTTGCCATCAGTAAAAATCGCCATATTATCCGTGGATCCAACGAAGCAAAAAACTGGTGGGGCATTGCTTGGAGATCGAATCCGCATGAATGCCATTTTTTCTCCACGAGTGTTTATGAGAAGCTTGGCAACGAGACAATCAAAGTCAGAGCTATCATTGGCCATTCAAGATGCGATCTCTATTGTAAAGGCAGCTGGCTTTGATCTTGTGATCGTTGAAACAAGCGGTATTGGTCAAGGTGATGCAGAAATCGCTGAGATATGTGATCTATCAATGTACGTCATGACAAGTGAATTTGGGGCACCATCTCAATTAGAAAAAATTGATATGCTCGATTATGCTGATGTGGTTGTCATCAATAAATTTGAGCGTAAAGGCTCTGAAGATGCGAAGCGCCAAGTGCAAAAGCAGGTGCAGCGCAGTCGAATGCTATTTGATCAGCCACTAGATGAGATGCCTGTTTATGGCACAATTGCCAGTCAGTTTAATGATTTAGGCACAAACACTCTATTCGCAAGGCTACTAGAATTAATCAATGAAAAAACAAATCTAGATTGGCAAACCTCTCTTCCGGTTGTTAAAGATGTGGAAAAGCAAAACGTGATTATTCCGCCTGAACGCCGTTATTACTTAAGAGAAATCAGTGAAACTGTTCGAAACTATCATCGTCACTCAGAGGAACAAGCAGAGCTTGCGACAAAAAGGTTTCAACTAAAAGGTGCGCTTGAAACGCTTATGGAACAGGAAACAAATGAAGAAGTGATTTTATCTTTAAAAAATGTCCTGAATTCTCTTGAGGAAAAGCTAACACCTCAATCAAAAGCACTTTTAAATAGCTGGGAAGAAACAAAGGAGAAATATGCTCAAGAGCAATTTACAACGGTTATTCGCAACAGAGAAATTGTTACAAAGCTTAGAACCACTTCCCTATCAGGATTATCCATCCCGAAAGTATCATTACCAAAATATAAAAATGACGGTGATGTTTTAAATTGGCTTTATAAAGAAAATGTACCAGGCTCTTTTCCATATACAGCAGGTGTGTTTCCATTTAAACGAGAAGGAGAGGATCCTAAACGACAGTTTGCCGGTGAAGGAACTCCTGCCCGCACAAATCGCCGTTTTCATTATTTATCAAAAGATGATGACGCAAAGCGTTTAAGTACAGCGTTTGATTCAGTAACACTATACGGAGAAGATCCAGCCTACCGTCCTGATATTTACGGAAAAATCGGGGAAAGTGGAGTAAGCATTTGTACATTAGATGATATGAAAAAGCTTTATGATGGCTTTGATTTATGTGCGCCTTCCACATCTGTTTCCATGACGATTAATGGTCCAGCACCAATCATTTTAGCGATGTTCATGAATACTGCGATTGAACAGCAGCTAAGCAAGAAGGAAGCTGAGCTCGGTCGCTCGTTAACAATGGAAGAATATGATGAAGTAAAAGCCTTCACCCTGCAAACAGTTAGAGGAACCGTGCAAGCCGACATTTTAAAAGAAGATCAAGGACAGAACACATGTATTTTCTCAACAGAATTTGCCCTCCGTTTAATGGGAGATATTCAGCAATATTTTATTGATCAAAAGGTGCGAAATTACTACTCTGTTTCCATTTCTGGCTATCATATCGCAGAAGCAGGAGCCAATCCAATTTCACAACTAGCCTTTACTCTCTCAAATGGGTTTACGTATGTAGAATATTACTTAAGCAGAGGAATGGATATTGATTCATTCGCACCTAACTTATCCTTTTTCTTCAGCAATGGACTCGATCCGGAATATACGGTTATCGGTCGCGTTGCCCGGAGAATATGGGCAACCGTCATGCGCGACAAATACGGCGCCAATGAACGAAGTCAAAAGCTAAAATATCATGTTCAAACATCAGGGCGATCCCTGCATGCCCAGGAAATTGACTTTAATGATATTCGCACAACCCTTCAAGCACTAATGGCCCTGCATGATAATTGTAATTCATTACACACAAATGCCTATGATGAGGCGATCACAACGCCAACTGAAGAATCGGTACGCCGCGCAATGGCGATTCAAATGATTATTACGAAAGAACATGGCTTAACGAAAAATGAGAATCCGCTGCAAGGCTCATTCATTATTGAAGAGTTAACAGACTTAGTAGAAGAAGCAGTACTACAGGAATTTGACCGTATTAATGAACGCGGCGGTGTACTAGGCGCAATGGAAACACAATATCAACGCGGCAAAATCCAGGATGAATCGATGCACTATGAAATGAAAAAACACACAGGTGAACTGCCAGTCATCGGTGTAAACACTTACCTAAATCCAAACCCACCATCACAAGACATGATGGACAACATGGAACTCGCCCGTGCATCACAGGAAGAAAAAGAAACGCAAATCCAAAACTTAAAGGCCTTCCAACAAACACACGAGCACAAAGTTGAAGAAGCATTGTTGAACCTAAAAAACAAAGCTATCCACAACGGCAACATCTTTGCCGAACTAATGGAAACTGTAAAAGTAGCCAGCCTTGGCCAAATTACGCAGGCATTATATGAGGTCGGGGGACAATATAGAAGGAATATGTAGAGTTGGGGAAACCGGTTACGCCGGTTTCTGTTTTTTTTAGTGGCTAGGTGTGACACTTCCGGCTGTCATTAACGAGGCTATGAAGACTGTTTAAGTGGGTGAAGAGTTGCGAGATGGTCTTCATAGGCGAGATGAAGACTGTTTAAGTGGGTGAAGAGTTGCGAGATGGTCTTCATAGGCGAGATGAAGACTGTTTAAGTGGGTGAAGAGTTGTGAGATGGTCTTCATAGGCGAGATGAAGACTGTTTAAGTGGGTGAAGCGTGCTGAGATGGTCTTCATAAGAGAGATGAAGACTGTTTAAGTGGGTGAAGAGTTGCGAGATGGTCTTCATAGGCGAGATGAAGACTGTTTAAGTGGGTGAAACGTGCTGAGATGGTCTTCATGCATGTGATGAAGACCGTTTTAGTGGATAAAGAGTTGCGAGATGGTGGCAAAAATAACCTAAAAACACTCCTAAATCAATTTTTACATGATAAAGGTGGCATAAACTGCTAGAAATTGTTTATAATGAATGGTATGATTTGATAGGTTTGCTATGTACATATTTTAAAGTTTATTCTACTTAATTGGCTTATTCTAGCTGAATTCTGTCTAAGATAACAGAACCACACTAGAAAGCGGCCCTGGATTTACAATAGATCGATGATGTAGAAAGGAAGTGCCGGAACTTGAGTCTAAAACAATTAACAGAAGAACAAATAAAAGAAATGGCAATGGTTGAGGTTGCCTATGAACTTTTCTTAGAAGCAAGAAAACCTTACGTATTTAGTGATTTAGTAAAAGAAATTGCTGATCTTCTAGGATTATCACAGCAACAAGTAGAAGATAAAATTGCTCAATTTTATACAGACATCAACATCGATGGCCGTTTTATTTGTGTTGGTGAAAACATGTGGGGATTACGCACATGGTATCCATACGAGCAAATTGAAGAAGAAATCGTTCCTGTTGCAAAACCTAAAAAGAAAAAATCGAAAAAAGCAGACGATGAAGATCTGGATGATGTATACGATGAGCTTGATGAGGAAGACCTCGAATATGACGATATCGATGAATACGATGATTCAGATGACGACGAAGAAGAAGATGATTTTGATGATATAGATGATGCAGACGATTTAGATGAAGATGATGATGATGATTTAATCGATGATGATGACGATGACTATGATGACGACCTTGATGATGACGAAGAAGACGACGATTTTGATGATGATTCAGACGAAGAAAAATAAAATCAAATCGTCTTGACTTTCTTTTTCTAACTAGGTAGAATCTATTTTGGGCTCTTTAAAAAGAGATTGTTCGTTTAATTAAACAATTACAGCTCCCTTTCAAGTTTGTTTGGAAGGGAGCTTTCTTATTTTATATAAAAGTTTAAAGTTCAATTCTAAAATGATTTAGAATTGTTAAGTAGGACAGGCTTACCCCTGAATTTCACAAAATTTTTCACTCTTATTCATCGTTTTTCAAATGATTTTTTCATTTCTTGTACAAAATAAAAAAAGATTAGCTTCTGAGGGGGAAGACCATGACAAAGTATATTTTTGTAACAGGTGGAGTTGTATCATCTTTAGGTAAAGGGATCACAGCTGCATCACTAGGAAGATTATTAAAAAACCGTGGAATCAGTGTAACGATCCAAAAATTCGATCCGTACATAAATGTGGACCCGGGAACAATGAGTCCGTATCAGCACGGTGAAGTATTCGTTACAGGAGACGGTGCAGAAACAGACTTAGACTTAGGTCATTATGAGCGTTTTATTGATGAAAACTTAACTAAGTTTAACAACGTGACAACAGGTAGAATCTATTCAACTGTTCTAAAGAAAGAGCGCCGTGGTGACTATCTAGGTGGAACTGTTCAGGTTATTCCACATATCACAAATGAAATCAAAGACAAAGTATTTCGCGCTGGTAAAGAAACAGGTGCAGATGTTGTTATCACAGAGATTGGTGGAACAGTAGGGGATATTGAATCACTACCATTCTTAGAAGCCATTCGCCAAGTGAAAAGTGATGTTGGCCGTGACAATGTGATGTATATCCACTGTACACTTGTACCATATATTAAAGCTGCTGGTGAAATGAAAACTAAACCAACTCAGCACAGTGTTAAAGAATTAAGAAGTCTTGGTATTCAACCAAATGTGATCGTTGTTCGTACAGAGATGCCAATTTCTCAAGATATGAAAGATAAAATTGCGTTATTCTGTGATATTGATAAAAACGCAGTGATCGAGTGCCGTGATGCAGAAACGTTATACAGCATCCCACTAGATCTTCAAGATCAAAACTTAGATACAATTGTATGCAATCACTTGAAACTAAATTGCAATGACGCGGATATGACAGAATGGAAAGAGCTTGTACAACGTGTTACGAACCTTTCAAAAACAACAAAAATTGCTCTTGTTGGGAAGTATGTTGAACTGCAAGATGCATATATTTCTGTTGTTGAAGCACTTCGCCACGCTGGATATGAATATGATTCTGATATCGAAATCAAATGGGTAAACGCAGAAGAATTAACATCTGAAAACGTAAAAGATCAGCTTGCAGATGTTGATGGTATTTTAGTTCCTGGTGGCTTCGGTGACCGCGGTGTTGAAGGGAAAATCGTTGCAACGAACTATGCACGTGTTAATAAAGTGCCTTTCTTAGGAATTTGCTTAGGTATGCAAGTGGCTTCAATTGAATATGCTCGTAATGTATTAGGCTTAGCGGGAGCAAATTCTGCTGAAATTGATCCTAACACAGCTTATCCAGTAATTGATTTACTTCCTGAGCAAAAAGATGTTGAAGACTTAGGTGGAACATTACGTCTTGGTTTATCTCCAAGTAAGCTTCAAGAGGGAACTCGTGCATACGAGGCATACCAAGATGAAGTGATTTACGAGCGTCACCGCCATCGTTATGAGTTCAATAATGAATATCGTCAAGCAATGGAAGAAGCTGGCTTTATTTTCTCGGGTACAACTCCAGACGGCCGCTTAGTCGAAATCATTGAAGTAAAAGATCATCCTTGGTTTGTAGCATCACAGTTCCATCCAGAATTTACATCAAGACCTACAAGACCACAGCCACTATTCCGTGACTTTGTTCGCGCATCATTAACGGCTGCTGAAAAATTATAAAACATTAGTTAAGCCATCCTATAAGGATGGCTTTTTAATTAGCTTTACTATAGAAGGAAATAGATATGGAAACCGGTTTTTAAAAAGTTTTTAATTTTTTCAAAAAATAGATTGATTTATAGAATAATAGAAGATATAATCATAGTTGAAAGCGGTTTCCAGTAACGAAAACCACTTTAATTTTTTCCTGATAGGGAAATCGGTTTCCGTAACGGGTAACGGTTATAAAACAAAAACCAAGGGGGAAATAAAATGAAAAGCAAGAAAAAATGGTTAGCTTCCGGTTTGTCTTTAGCTTTAGCATTTTCGTTAGCGGCATGTAGCGGTGGGGATAAAAATGAAACCGCTTCAGAGGGTGGCGGAAGTGGAGATGAAAAAGTAGAACTAAACTTCTGGGCTTTCGGTGCAACAGGCTATGAAGAGTTAGTAAAAGAATATCAAGAACAAAATCCAAACGTAACAATAAAATTTAAATCTTCCGAAACAGCTGAACACCATGATGCATTATTCACAGCTTTATCAGCTGGTAGTGGTGCTCCTGATATCGCGATGTTAGAAGTAGATCAATTTGATCGTTTCAAAGCTGCTCAAGATCGTTTTGCAAACTTATATGATCTTGGTGCAAAAGACGTTCAAGATCAATACCTAGAGTGGAAATGGAATGCTGGTGAAAATGCAGATGGAGACTTCTTATTCGGTCTTCCAACTGATATTGGACCTAAAGCATTATACTATCGTACAGATGTATTCGAAGCAGCTGGTCTACCAACTGAGCCTGCTGAAGTAGAAGCATTAATCAATTCTCCAGAAGCTTTTAAAGAAGCTGGATTACAAGTAAAAGAGAAAACTGGTAAACCTTTCGTAGACAGTATTGAAATGGCTTACAGAGCCTATCTTGATTCTGCTGTTGAAACATACTTAAATCCTGATGGTGAGTTAATTTTAGATGAAGAAGGTAGTGCGGTTAAAAAAGCATACGATTATGCTGTTGAGTTAGATAAAGCTGGAATCGTTGGTAAATTTGATATGTGGACACCAGAATGGTCAAACGCTGTTAACACTGGTGAGTTCGCTGCTGAATTAGGTGCTGGCTGGTTAAAAGGTTGGATGGAAGGTAATGCTCCAGATGCTTCAGGTAACTTCAAAGTAGCTACTTTACCAACTGATTTTGCTGCTAACTGGGGTGGATCTTACATCGCAATCCCAAGTGAAACTGAAAATGCACAAGCTGCATATGATTTCGTTGAATGGTTAGTATCACCTGAAAACCAATTAAAATCATTCCAAAGCAATGGATTATTCCCATCTGCACCAGCTGTGTATGAAATGGAAGAGTTCACTTCTAACCAAGATGAGTTCTTTGGTGGTCAAGTAACATCTGAAGTATTTGCTCAAGCAGCACAAGATATCGAAGGTGCCGTTTATAAAGGTGAAAAATACTTCCCAGTACACCAAGAAGTTCTAAATGCACTTAAAAACGTTCAAGACGGTGCGGATCCAGAAGAAGAGTGGAAAGCTGCTGTTAAACGTGCACAAGATTTAGTAAATCGTTAATTCAAAAAATGAATGAAGCTAAGATATGGTGCGCATCGTTGCACCATATCTAGTTTTACTGAAAGAAACGGGGAGTGAAAATGGTTTCTGCAAACGAAAAAGTAGTCAAAAAGAAAAGGTTTCTATCAGAAGAAAAGAAAGACATGATTTCTGGCTATCTTTATGTTTCACCTTTCTTTATCATCTTTGCTGTTATTGGTTTATATCCGGCGTTATTCAGTTTATATCTAGCTTTCCAAAAATGGAATGGGCTAAGCCCTATGGAGTTTGCTGGGTTAAATAACTTCAAAATTGTATTAGAAGATCCACTATTTTGGAAATCTTTATATAACACAATCGTTATTGGATTAATGGGTACTGCCCCTCAATTAGTTGTTGGGATTATCCTTGCATTTCTATTAAATCTATCGTTTCTCCGCTTTAGAAATTTCTTCCGAGTTACGATCTTCATGCCATATATTACGTCAATGGTTGCAGTAGCCCTCATTTTTAGTGTGTTATTTAGTAATCACGAAACTTCCTTAGCCAATTATGTACTAGGCGTGTTTGGATTTGATCCGGTTAGCTGGGCTTCATCTGAATGGGGTACAAAAAT
This sequence comes from Metabacillus sp. B2-18, assembly GCF_021117275.1. Classification (NCBI taxonomy): domain Bacteria; kingdom Bacillati; phylum Bacillota; class Bacilli; order Caryophanales; family Bacillaceae; genus Metabacillus; species Metabacillus sp. B2-18. Next base: position 4,895,877 of record NZ_CP088245.1, on the reverse strand, counting down.
TGCAATCTCCATCATGGTATTTTGGAGATGGGTTGGTTACAACACAATCATTTATCTAGCGGGTCTTCAAAGTATTTCAAATGACCTGTATGAAGCAGCAACAATTGATGGTGCAAATAAGTTCCAACAAATGCTTTATATTACAATGCCGATGTTAAAGCCGTTTATCATTTTAACTGTTTTCTTCTCAACAGTTGGTGCACTGCAATTATTCGCTGAACCAACCGTATTCTTAGGTGCATCAGCATTTACAAGAGATGAAGCAATGACAGTTGTTATGTATCTATACCGCGATGCCTTTAAATTACAATCTTTTGGTACAGCATCAGCAACAGCGGTTATTTTGTTATTTATCATCATCGTCTTCTCTGCGATTAATACGTTAATAACATCAGGGAAAATTGGTAGAAAAAAGGAGGGAGCTAACTAATGGGTGACGTAGCAGGAACAAAAAAGTTTTCAAAAGGTAGAATTTTCATCTATACATTTCTTACTCTAGCATCACTTTTTTCATTGTTTCCATTTTATTGGATGTTTGTAATGGCAACCCGCCCAAGTTCAGCTTATAACTCCATTCCGCCAACGATTACTCCGGGTAACTTGTTAGTGGAAAACTTCCAGAAGGTATTGGGTGCCATTGATTTCTTCCAAGCGATGTTAAACACTGTGATTCTTTGTACATCAGTAACAATCGTTGTGTTAATCATTAGCTCACTAGCAGGATTTGCTTTTGCGAAATTTAGATTTCCTGGAAAAAACGCATTGTTTATTGCGATTCTTTTAACAATGGTTATCCCTCCACAGTTAGGGTTAATTCCGCAATACTATTTAATCTCAAAAGCAGGTTTGCTTGATACATTACAAGGTGTTGCGATTCTATTTTTCTTAAATCCATTAGGAATCTTCTTAATGAGGCAATATGTAAGCAATTCGGTGCCTGATGAATTAATTGAAGCAGCAAAGCTTGATGGGTGTTCGAATTTCAGAATCTACCGCAGTATTGTGCTGCCGATCATTTTACCTGCATTTGCAACATTAGGTATTATCGTCTTCACAGCTGTATGGGGAGAATTCTTATGGCAATTTACGATTTTAAGAGATCCAGAAATGTATACAATTCAAGTTGCCCTGGCGACATTAAGTAACACATTCAACATTGACTTCGGTATGATTCTATCTGGAGTATTCTGGGCTACAGTCCCTTTATTAATTATTTTCCTACTGTTTAACAGACTATTTATTTCTAGTATTACAGATGGTGCAGTTAAATAAAATTTTAATTTATTACTATCCTTTTTTGCCCATTATCAAATTGTAAATTGCTTCAAATAATAGTAATCTAAACAGTAAATAAGCAATCTATTATGAAGGCGAAAGGCAATTGAGGGACCGCTATGAATTTAACGATTAAAGATATTGCGAAGATGGCTGGAGTATCTCCAGGAACTGTATCAAAAATTATAAATAATTATGGTGGTATTAGTGAAAAGACGAAGAAAAAGGTGCTGGATATTATCCGGGAAACAGGATATCAGCCTACCTTTTCTGCGAAAGCACTTGCCACCAAAAAATCGAATTTAATTGGGTTAATTTATGCCGGTAAAGTAAATGTTGATTTTACACATCCTTTCTTTAATGAGGTTGTTACTTCGTTTAAAAAAACAATTGGTTCGCTAGGCTATGACATTATCATGTTCTCAAACGAACAATTCTACAAAGATAATGGTAGTTATTTAGCAAGATGTCGCCATTTTCATGTAGATGGTTGTGTCATCATTGCTGGTGAAGAAGTAGAGGATGCGATCTATGAGCTTGTGCGAGAGGAAATTCCTTGTATGGGAATTGACCTGGAGCTTAGCGGACCAAAAGCAAGCTTTGTGATGAGTGATAATGTGAATTTATCAAGAAAAGTGATTCAACACTTTTATTTGCAAGGAACTAGAGACATTGGGTTTATTGGTGGTCAAGAAGATTCTGCGATCACGATGTTTCGCGAAAAAGGTGTAAGAGAAACAATGGATCAGCTTGGCCTTGAGATTCATCAAGAGTGGTTTCAATATGGGGATTTCCATGAAGAAAGTGGATATCAAGCCATGAATAAAATATTAGAAACAAAAGCTTATCCGCGAGCTGTTTTTGCAGTATCGGATATGATGGCTTTTGGTGCAATTGATGCGATTAGAGATAAGGGACTAAGGGTTCCTGAAGATATATCTGTGATTGGCTGTGATGACATTGATGCATGTCGACATAGCAGTCCAAAGCTATCGACTGTAAGGCAGGATAAAGAACAGCTTGGGAAGCTTGCTGCGTATATGTTAAATGACATCATCAATGGAAAATCAGAGTTAAAGCCTGTTTTTATCGATTCTAATTTAGTAGTAAGAGAATCATAAAGCCAATCATAAGAAAAGAATTTGGTGGAGGTACAACAATGGCAATTATACAATTTCCAAAAGAGATGAGATGGGGAGCTGCAACGGCAGCATACCAAATCGAAGGAGCAGCAACTGAGGATGGAAGAGGTCTTTCCATTTGGGATACCTTTGCCAAAACACCTGGTAAAGTATTAAATGGCGATAACGGAGATGTAGCGTGTGACAGCTATCACCGCTATGAAGAAGATATTGCATTAATGAAAGAACTTGGCATTGATATTTATCGTTTTTCTGTATCATGGCCACGTATTTTTCCAAATGGAACTGGAGAAATCAATGAAAAGGGTCTTCAATTTTATCATGATTTTGTAGATGCATTGCTAGCAAATGGAATCGAGCCAATGTGTACACTATATCACTGGGATCTGCCACAAGCTCTTCAAGATAAGGGCGGCTGGGAAAACCGTGAAACAGTAGATGCGTTTGCTGATTATGCTGAGGTTATGTTTAAAGAGTTTAACGGAAAAATTAAAAAATGGATTACAATCAATGAACCTTGGTGTGTATCATTTCTATCAAACTTTATCGGACTTCATGCACCAGGATTCCAAAATTTACAATTAGCTACAACGATTTCACATCATTTACTACTTGCACACGGTAAAGCAGTATCCCGCCTAAGAGACGGAGGATACGAAGGTGAAATTGGTTATGCACCTAATACAGAATGGAACGAGCCATTTAGCAACAAACAAGAAGACATCGATGCTTGTAACAGAGCAACAGGCTGGTTTGTTGAGTGGTTCTTTGATCCTGTATTCAAAGGTAGCTATCCACAATTTATGGTAGAGTGGTTCGAGAAAAAAGGTGTAACAGTGCCTATCCAAGAAGGCGATATGGCTATCATTAACCAAGAAATTGATTTTGTTGGAATCAACTACTACACAGGCAGTGTGACTAGATACAAAGAGAATGAGGGATTACTAGATACTGAAAAAGTAGATATTGGTTATGAAAAAACAGATTTTGATTGGAATATCTACCCTGAAGGCTTCTATAAGGTTTTAACAAAAATAAACGAACAATACGGTTCAGTGCCAATTTATATTACTGAAAACGGTGCCTGCTACAATGATGGAGTTGAAAACGGCAGAGTAAAAGACCAAAGACGTATTGATTATTTGAAACAACATTTAACATCATTAAAACGAGCAATTGATAGTGGTGTAAATATTAAAGGCTACCTCACATGGTCGTTGCTTGATAATTTTGAATGGGCAGAAGGCTATGATAAGCGTTTTGGAATCATTCACGTTGATTTCAATACATTAGAAAGAACAAAGAAAGATAGTTACTATTGGTATAAGCAAACAATTAAAAATGGTTTCTTTGACATGTTTTATTAAGAAAGACGCCCCTTTCGGAAACCGATTTCGGTTGAGGAAGGGGATTTTTATCATCAAGGGGTAAAGAAAAATAGATAAATAGACAATATCATATGGCTGCGGGATGGGGGATCTTTATGCAGAAGCTCTTACATAAATTCAGAAAGAAGAAGAGTAGTACTAGTAATCATCGAAGAACTATTGTGAAATTACCCTTAAAGCTTACTGTTGGACGAAAAATTTTTACTGTATTTGCTATCATTTTTATCTTAATTGCAGCTCTTAGTGTTTCTACTCTTACTGGATTAAACACAATGAACAAAAAATCCAGTGAAGTAGAGGATGTGTGGCTTCCATCAGTAGAAAGACTCGGTGAAATGAGGTATCTCGTCGAGCAGGTGGCTGCGTTTCAATTGTTTTATGCTAGTGCGGAAACAATTGGGGAAATGAACCAGTTTGATGGACGATTTGACTCGATTTTTAGTAGATTAGATGAGCTGTTCGAGCAGTTTGAGAATACCATCTCAACTAAAGAGGAAGAAACTATTTATTCAGGATTCCAAGCAGAATGGGATAAATACCTTGTTGTTCATGAAGAAATTCTTGCTCTATCAAGAGCTAATCAAGATGACGAAGCAAGTCAAAGGATCAAACAATCCCGACAACAAATTGAAACGGTTGAAGGTTATCTAACGAAGCTTGTTGAGTTAAATCAATCAAAGGCAAAGAAAGCAGCAGAAGAGAGACATACTATAACAACAATCGTTTTATCTATTACAGCTATTTTGATTGTCGTTGTATTAGTTATCTCCATTATTATGGGGCTTCTTCTTTCAAGAAGCATTTCTCGTCCGTTGATAGAGATGTCAAGAAGTGTGAAGCAGGTAGCGCAAGGAAATTTATTGCTAGAGCCTATTTCGATCAAAAATAGAGATGAAATTGGTAAACTAGCAACAGATTTTAACACAATGACAGACAATCTGAAGAAATTAATCATTGAAGTAATGAAAAACTCTGAGAGAGTAGCAGCAACATCTGAAGAGCTCACAGTTAGTGCTGAACAAACACAACAAGGAAACAATTCAATCTCAGCAGCGATTAAAGAGGTAGCTGGAGGTGCGGAGAATCAGGTAACACGTGCTTCTGAGGCAAACCGTGTGATTCATGAAATATCAAAAGGAATGGCACAGGCGGCACATTCTATTCAAACTGTTTCCGATCTCACATTAGCAACAAATGAAAAGGCAACAACTGGACAGGGAATTGTTTCACAAACTGTTGTTCAGATGAATGAAGTGCAGCATAAGGTTCAACATACCTCTTCTGCCATGAATTCGTTAAGTAACAAATCAAACCAAATTGGTCAAATTCTTTCTTTAATAACGAGTGTTGCTGATCAAACTAATTTATTAGCTCTAAATGCAGCTATTGAAGCAGCAAGAGCCGGTGAGCATGGAAAAGGATTTGCTGTTGTAGCTGATGAGGTCAGAAAGCTTGCGGAGCAATCTGGACAAGCGGCTGAGGAAATTAAAAAAGTGATCTTTGAAATGCAAGCAGAAGTTGCTCATGCGCTAGAGTCAATGACAGGTGGAATCAATGCTGTTGATGAAGGAATTGTGATGGTCAATAAAACCGGAGATTCTTTTGGGAATATTGTAGATATGGTAGCTGAGGTTGCATCACAATCACAGGAAGTATCAGCTATAGTGGAGCAAGTAAATGCTAGCACACAAAGCATGGTTCATTTAATAGAGGAGATTTCGAACATATCTGTGTTTTCAGCAGGAAATACAGAAGAAGTGGCTGCATCAGTTGAACAGCAAAATACGATTATGGCAAATGTTACTTCATCATCTGAAGAGTTAAGTCAAAAAGCATTGGCACTTCAGGAGCTAGTAAAGAAGTTTAGTGTATAAAATGAGTGAAAAATTAGAATTATTTTACTATACTGCTTTACATTAGCAAATATCCATAGTATACTAGATTTGTTGTTAACGTTTTCAAAGGGTGTATATTTTTTTAAGTGAGAAAGAAAACGGTTTCCTAACATCTTTTGTTCTCTTTTACGAAACCGGTTTCTATATAAGATTCACATCAAACAAGGGGGATTTATTTTGAAGCACAGAATACTAAAAAGGTTTATGGCACTAATAATGGTTCTTGGATTATTAACATCATTACTACCTAATTTTGCTTCAGCAGCAGAAGCTGATTACAACAGCTTGCTTGTTGAACCAGGAAAAAAACCGTCTCAAGCTGGGGCATTAAGTCTTAAGGTAGTTAATGGTCAAAAAACATTGGTTGATAAAAACGGCCAACCAATTCAGCTCCGTGGAATGAGTACTCACGGTTTACAATGGTTCCCAGGAATTTTAAATGAAAATGCGTTTTCGGCTCTTTCAAATGACTGGGGTTCAAACCTTATTCGTCTTGCGATGTATGTTGGTGAAGGTGGATATGCAACAGATCCAAAACTGATGAAGCAACGAGTTATTGATGGAATTGAATTAGCAAAAGCAAACGATATGTATGTGATTGTCGACTGGCATGTACATGCTCCGGGAGATCCAAATGCTGATGTTTATAAAGGGGCATTGAACTTTTTTAAAGAAATTTCAAGTCTTTATCCTAATGATCCTCACATTATCTATGAATTAGCAAACGAACCAAGTAGTAATAGTAATGATGGACCTGGATTAACAAATAACGCAGAAGGTTGGGCAAAAGTTAAATCATATGCAGAGCCAATTATTAAAATGCTCCGTGATAATGGAAATCAAAACATTGTGATTGTAGGTAGCCCGAACTGGAGCCAACGCGCAGATTTAGCTGCTGATAATCCAATTGATGATGCCAACACAATGTATACTGTTCACTTTTACACTGGCTCACATCCAGCAGCATCAGATAGCTCAAATCGTGAAAATGTCATGAGTAATGCTAGATATGCGCTTGAAAAAGGACAAGCTGTTTTTGCAACAGAATGGGGCACAAGTGAAGCAAATGGAAACAACGGTCCATATTTAGAAGAAGCAAATCAATGGATCAACTTCTTAAATGAAAATAATATTAGCTGGGCTAACTGGTCCTTAACAAATAAAAATGAAACATCTGCAGCGTTTACTCCGTTTCAATTGGGGAAAACAGAGGCAACTGATTTAGATCCAGGTGCTGATCAAGTGTGGGCGCCGAAAGAATTAAGCTTATCAGGTGAATATGTTCGTGCTCGTATTAAAGGAGTTTCTTATGAGCCGATCGATCGTACGAAATATTCGAAAGTACTTTTTGACTTTACAGATTCTACACAAGGCTTTGGCGTAAATAGTGATAGTCCAGTAAAAGATGTAACGTTAAAGAGTGTTAATGGAGCTCTACAAATTTCAGGATTAAATGCAAGCAGTGATGTTTCGGCAGACAACTATTGGGCAAATGTACGCCTATCTGCTGATAACTGGGGTGAGTCGGTAGATGTTTTAGGTGCGCAAGAACTATCAATGGATGTGATTGTGGACAAGCCAACAACTGTTTCTGTTGCAGCCATTCCACAAGGACCTTCAGCAGGATGGGCTAATCCGACACGTGCCATCCAAGTAAAAGCGGAGGATTTTGTACCATTTGGAAATCAATACAAAGCAGTATTAACCATTTCAAAAGAAGATGCTCCATCATTAGCAACAATTGCAGAAAGCCCAGACAATAATAATTTAGAAAATATCATATTATTTGTTGGAGCTGAAAATACAGATATTGTTTCTTTAGATAATATTACGGTAACAGGTAAAGAAATTGAGGTTGAAGTAATAAATGACCCAGAAGGAGTAGCAACACTTCCATCTACTTTTGAGGATGATACTCGTCAAGGCTGGAAATGGAGTGGCGACTCAGGAGTTAAAACAGCATTAACAATTGAAGAAGCAAACGGTTCAAAAGCATTATCATGGGAATTTGCATATCCTGAAGTGAAACCAACTGACAACTGGGCATCAGCTCCACGTCTAGACTTCTGGTCAGAAGATTTAAAACGCGGTGACAATGAATATGTTGCATTTGATTTATACCTTGACCCAACACGTGCAACAGAAGGTGGAATTTCCATTAACTTAGTTTTCCAACCAGAATCACTAGGTTTCTGGCAACAATCTTCTGAAACATTTGATATTGATTTAACAGCATTAGATTCTGCAGAAAAAACAGCAGATGACCTGTATCACTATGAAGCGAAAATTGATGTTACAAATCTTGAAAACGTAAAGCCAGATACAGCATTACGTAACATGCTACTCATTTTCGCAGATGATAACAGTGACTTTGCAGGAAGAATGTTTGTTGATAATGTAAGATTCGACAAAGCCTCCGCACCTGGTACAGGTGACGGAAACGAAGAAACACCAGCTCAACCAGGCACTGGTGAAAACGAAGGACAAACACAGACCCTACTGACGGTGACGAAGCAAGCAAAGACCCTGTAGCAACACCTGTAAAAGATAAAGAAAAAGCAGAAGAAAAAGATAAAGACAATAAGGGTGAAAAGCTACCAAAAACAGCAACAAACTCTTTCAATACACTATTGATTGGTGGACTAGTATTACTAGTAGGGGCTGGATCCTACTTCTATCTAAGAAGAAGAGCTAAATTAGAACAAGAATAATACGTGAAAAAGCTTGTGGAGACTATGATTTATCTCTACAAGCTTTTTTGGTTAAGATTGGTGCATTTAAATAAATTTAAAGAACAATAGTGTAATGGAGCGGAAGAAACTTGACTCCTGCGGGAGCAGCGGGACAGGTGAGACCCCGCAGGCAAAGCCGAGGAGGCTCAGCGCACGCCCCGCGGAAAGCAAGTTTCTGCAGCGCAATGGAACGGACTAATTTTTACCCTTAGTCCACATTCACCAAATCAAAACAACTGCGGAAGCGACTTAATAATCGTATACCCGCCCATTAACGCCATCACTATCACTACAAGCGCACCTGAAATCGTTAACCATAACGGATGCTTATAATCCCCAACAATACTCTTCTTATAAGCCGCAACAAGTAATGTTCCAAGCGCTAATGGCAAAATCAGACCATTTAAAGCACCAACCAAAACTAACACTTTAACTGGCTTTCCAATCAACACAAATGCAAGAGTTGACACAACAATAAAACCAATTGTAATCAGCTTATTATTTCTCTCGAATTTATCACTAAATGTACGAATAAACGAAACAGAAGTATACGCTGCACCAACTACCGATTTAATGGCAGCAGAAAACATAATAATACCGAAAATTTTATAACCAACATCTCCAGCCGCAAGCTGAAACACAGATGCAGGTGGGTTCGTTGGATCAATTTGTGAACTCAACCCTTTTGAAACAACTCCCAGTACGGCTAAGAAAAGGGCAATACGCATAACAGATGTAAATAAAATCCCGACAACAGAGCTTCTTGTTACCTCTGGAATCGCGGCTTTTCCTTTTACACCAGCTTCTAAAAGACGATGTCCACCAGCAAAGGTAATATATCCACCAACTGTACCACCAACTAACGTGACAATCGCCAAAACATCAATTTGGGAGGGTGCAACCGATCTGATGATCGCTTCACCAACAGGAGGAGCTGTTGTAATCGCAACGTAAATCATTAATCCAATCATGACAAATCCGGCAATTTGTGTGAAGCGATCCATTGCTTTTCCTGCTTCTTTTACAACGAAAATAAAGATTGCAATCACTGCACCAATCACCGCACCAACCTCCGGCGATACACCGGTTATCGCGTTTAAACCGAGCCCGGCACCCGCAATATTCCCAATATTAAAGGCAAGACCTCCAAGGACGATTAGGAAGGAAAGGATATACCCGAGTCCCGGGAAAACCATGTTGGCGATATCTTGTCCTCTTCTTTCAGAAACAGCAATGATCCGCCATATATTTGTTTGAGCAAAAATATCTAAAATAATAGAAACTAAAATAACAAAACCAAAACTGGCTGCTAATGTTTGAGTAAACACAGTTGTTTGTGTTAAGAAACCAGGTCCAATTGCTGAGGTTGCCATTAAAAAGGCAGCCCCCATTAAGAGTGACCAATTCATTTTTGGTAAAGATGATTTGCTTTTATCATCCTTTTTTGGTGAAACATTAAGTGGCTCCATACATTTTCCTCCTAACTAAACGCTTTTACTTCTATGCCTTCAGATTGCATTGACTCTCTTAGCTGTTTAGCGAATACAAGAGCCTCAGGACCATCTCCATGAATACAAACTGTTTGAGCTAATACAGGTACATCAACGCCTTGCGTTGAACGAACTTTTCCTTCCTTGATCATACGAATAACCTGTGAAACAGAATCTTCATAGCTATGTATAAGGGCATGGGGTTGAGTTCGTGGTGTTAATGAGCCGTCTTGCTGATAGGTTCGGTCAGAAAAGACTTCATGTGCTGTATTAAGTCCGATTTTTTCACCAGCCTTTACTAATTCACTTCCGGCAAGACCGAAAAGAATCAGCTGTGGATCTACTTTGTAAACAGCCTCGGCAATTGCTTCCGATAATTCTCTGTTTTTGGCCGCCATATTATACAAAGCACCGTGTGGTTTAACATGCTGCATTTTTTCTCCTTCTGCCGTTAAAAAGCCGGAAAGAGCTCCTATTTGGTAAACAACGAGATCATACGCTTCCTGCGGAGAAATACTCATGTTACGTCGACCAAAGCCTGCTAAATCAGGAAGACCAGGGTGTGCTCCAATCTTAACGTTATTCTTAAGAGCAAGTTGCACCGTTTTTCTCATCACAGATGGATCTCCGGCATGAAATCCACAAGCCACATTCGCTGATGTTATAAAACGAAGAACTTCTTCATCCATCCCAATCTTATAAGCCCCAAAACTTTCTCCCAAATCACAATTCAAATCAATTTGATACAAGTAAGATTCCCCCTTAAAAAAGAATGAGTGTACAATTGGTTTTATTCCCGAATTTAGGAACTATAGTTTCAATTATTGTAACATGGATTGACTATAATGTATCTGTTTAAATTTTTGAACTATTTTGTTATCTATTCTAACAAACATAATTTTGTTCAAGTTTTTTGTTGTATTTTATAAAAACTAAAATTATAATAGCCTCTAAGTCCGATATAAGGAAATTCAGTTCCGTTTAACGGAATATAATAAATAGATTATAATAAAAATAGCTTAGGAGGCTCTCTAATGTGGGTTATCACTGTCTACTCAGAGCAAAATCATCCGAAAATGTTTGAGTTCAATAACGAAAAAGAAGCAAAAGAAGCTTATGATAAAATAAAAGGAAGTAAATTTCTTTCCCAAATTGTTTACTATAATGATTTCCAATAGTCATTAAGGAAAATCCCAAAATGGAAATCTTCTTATTAAAAGATGCAAAGAGGATGTGAGAGGATTGACAAAGACTAATCATATAAATCAAGCAAACGTCATGATCGAACCTGCTGGAGATGCTGCGATTGTGATTCGGTTTGGTTCTGAAATTGAATATTCCACACATCGTAAGGTACAAATGCTGTCCAATTATTTAACACAAAACAGCTTTAAGGGATTCATTGAATGCATTCCTTCTTATACAGGTGTGACCGTTTTTTATGATCCACTATTAGTAGATAAAAATCATGCTTATAAAGTTGGACAAATTGTCTCTCCTTACAAAATTGTCCTTTCCATCATCGAGGATATATTAACAAACCTAAAAGATGAAGAAACTGAACCACACCGGACTGTTGAAATTCCCGTTTGCTATGGTGGTGAATGCGGTCCGGATCTGGAGTTTGTTGCTAAACAAAACAACTTAACAACTGATGAAGTGATAAGCCTTCATTCAGGTGGGGAATATCTCGTTTATATGCTCGGATTTGCCCCTGGCTTTCCGTTTTTAGGAGGAATGTCAGAGAAAATTGCAACACCAAGACGTTCCACACCACGAACTAGCATCCCAGCCGGTTCTGTTGGAATTGCCGGGAAACAAACCGGTGTTTATCCAATTTCCACTCCAGGCGGCTGGCAGCTGATTGGTCAAACTCCTCTTAGTCTTTTCTTATCAGAAAAAGAGCCACCAAGTCTACTTCAGGCTGGAAATGTAGTGAAGTTCTATCCTATTTCCTACAAAGACTTTTTGGAATGGAAGGAGGGAAATAAATGAGTATAACCACTTTACGTTCAGGGCTGCTTACGACGATTCAGGATTTAGGAAGATATGGATACCAAAAGTACGGAGTCATTGTTAGTGGTGCAATGGATACATATTCTCTTAGAATTGCAAATTTATTAGTTGGCAATTCAGAAGGAGAAGCTGCGTTAGAAATTACTCTAATGGGGCCAACGTTGTTATTTGAAAAAGATATGCTCATCGCGATTACAGGAGGTGATTTATCTCCAACCATTGAAGGAGTTTCTGTCCCATTATGGCGTCCAGTTTTCGTGAAAAAAGGAAGTAAACTTCAATTCGGAGCACAAAAATCTGGCTGCAGGGCTTATCTGGCAGTAGCTGGTGGCTTTGCTGTTAAGAGAATGATGAAGAGCAAAAGCACATACTTAAGAGCAGAAATAGGTGGATATCAAGGTAGAGCGATTCAAGAGGGAGATATGTTAGAAACAAACTCGATATCAGAAGGAGTTAAACTAAAAAACATGCAATCTACTAGTTCTTTCTTAACAGCTAACTGGTCTGTTCGTTGGAATGAGTTTTTACCTTTTGCGAAAAATCCGAATATTCGCGTTTTACCAGGAGCACAGTTTGAACACTTTACACAACAAAGCAAGCAGCAGTTTTTCACCCAATCTTTTAGAGTGTCGCCACAATCGGATCGAATGGGGTACCGATTATCAGGACCTGCTATTGAATTAGAGAAAAAAATGGAAATGCTTTCAGAAGCTGTTGCTCACGGAACGATTCAAATCCCTCCTGATGGAAATCCAATTATCCTGCTTGCAGACCGCCAAACAACAGGGGGATATCCGAAAATTGGCCAAGTTGCAACTGTTGACTTACCAGTTGTTGCGCAGGTTATGCCAGGTCAATCCATTTCTTTTACTGAAATAACATTAGAAGAAGCTGAAAGATTGTATCTAGAAAGAGAAAAAAGCTTAAAGCAATTAGCGGTGAGTATTACCTATAAATTAAAACAATAGAAGGAGTGACAATTCATGCTAAATATAAATGACATTAAAGAAATGATTAAAGCAATTGATTCTTCATCCATTCAAAAGTTTAGGTTAGAGCACGAGGGTACAAAGGTTGTGATTGAAAAAATTTCTGAAGTAGAAGGTTCACTCGTTGTTGAAAAGATTTCTAGCCCGCAACCACAAGCAGCACCAGTTGTAAAAGAGCCTCCTGTCGTGGAGAAAAAAGAAAAGGTAGAAGAGGTGAAAGAAGATCTGCATAAAGTGTTGTCTCCAATGGTTGGTACATTCTATTCCCGTTCAAATCCAGATGCAGATCCATTTGTTCAAGTTGGCTCAAAAGTTCAAAAGAACACTGTTGTTTGTATACTAGAAGCCATGAAACTTTTCAATGAAATTGAAGCTGAAGTAAATGGGGAAATTGTTGAGATTTTAGTAGATGAAGGTCAACTTATTGAATTTGGACAGCCTTTGTTTGCAATTAGAGAATCTTAACTTTTCGTAAGGAGGAAGCATCGTATGTTTAAGAAAGTGTTAATTGCTAATCGAGGAGAAATTGCTGTTCGAGTTATTAGAGCGTGTAAAGAATTAGGGATTAAAACAATTGCTGTTTTCTCTGAGGCTGACCGAGAAGCGCTTCACGTAAAATTAGCTGACGAAGCTTATTGTATTGGGAAAACAGCTTCAAAGGAAAGTTATTTACATATCCCGAATATTTTAAGTGCTGCAACAATGACAGGAGCGGACGCAATACATCCTGGCTATGGCTTTCTTGCCGAAAATGCTGATTTTGCTGAGGCGTGTGAAAAATGTCATATCACATTTATTGGCCCAGACTCAGATGCAATTCAGAAAATGGGAACTAAAGACGTAGCCCGTGAAACAATGAGTAAAGCAGGAGTGCCGACTGTACCGGGAACAGATGGGTTGATCAAAGATGAGGAACAGGCATTGCAAGTTGCGACTGAAATTGGTTATCCAGTGATCGTAAAAGCAACAGCAGGCGGTGGCGGTAAAGGTATGAGAGTCGCGTACGGTGCAGAAGAATTGAAAAAAGCAATTCGTCAAGCACAGCAAGAAGCAGAAACAGCCTTCGGAAATCCGGGAGTTTATTTAGAAAAATATTTAGAAGAGCCACGTCATATTGAGATTCAAATCATCGCCGATCGATTCGGTAATGTTGTTCATCTTGGTGAAAGAGATTGCTCCATTCAACGCCGACATCAGAAACTAATTGAAGAGGCTCCGTCACCAGCCCTAGATGAAGTACTGCGTAACAAAATGGGGGATGCGGCTGTAAAAGCAGCTCAATCTGTAAAATACCATGGTGCGGGAACGGTAGAGTTTTTACTAGATAAACATGGTCATTTTTATTTTATGGAAATGAACACGCGTATCCAAGTTGAGCATCCCGTAACAGAGCTTGTTACTGGCATTGACCTTATTAAAGAGCAAATAGCAGTAGCTGCTGGGTACGAATTATCTTTTAAACAAGAGGAAATCAAAATTAACGGCTGGGCAATTGAATGTCGTATCAATGCTGAAAACCCTGCGAAAAACTTTATGCCATCTCCTGGTCTTGTAGAAGGATATCTTCCACCAGGTGGCTTTGGTGTTAGGGTAGATAGTGCTGTTTATCCGGGGTACACTGTTTCTCCTTTTTATGATTCAATGGTTGCCAAACTAATCGTTTGGGGAAAAGATCGCGAAGATGCGATTAACAGAATGAAAAGGGCTCTTGATGAGTTCTTCATAACAGGTATTAAAACAACGATTCCGTTTCATCTCGAACTACTAGAGCATGATGCATTTGTTACGGGAGAGTTCAATACGAAGTTTCTAGAAACCTATCATATTTCAATAAAAGAATAAATTCTCTGCATATACCCTAGTCTAATACAAATCTTGTAAAAGATAAGAAAAAATATATAATGAATGATAGACAATTTTTTCGATAGATGTATCGACTAAGGGGGAGAATTTTTGCAAAATAAGAATAAAACCGTGATTAAATCGATGGACCTCCTTAACCTTTTTTTAACGCACCCTAAACTATCTTTTAATGAAATGATCAAAGTTTCCGGCATGCCAAAAACATCTGTTCATCGTATGCTCGGATCACTTGAGGATATGGGGTTTCTTGATAAAGATGAAGAGGGGAAATACTCTCTTGGTTTATTATTTTTACAATACGGTCAATTGGTAGCGGACAGGCTGGATATCCGTCAAATTGCCTTACCTTATATGAAATTACTTCGAGATGAAATGGGAGAAGCTGTAAACCTGACAATTCGAGACCAAAATGAAGCGATGTATATTGAAAAGGTTGATACAACTCAGCCAGTTAGGCTGTATACAGCAATCGGCAGGAAATCTCCTCTTTATGCTGGGGCATGTTCAAGAGTTCTTCTTGCTTTTTTACCTGAAGAAGAACTAGAGCAATATTTACATGATGTCGAACTAAGAGCAATTGGATCAGGAACGATTACTGACCAAGAAAAGCTCCGTAAAGTATTAAAGGAAACACAGAGGAATAGATATACAATTAGTAACTCAGAGCTAGAAGACTATACGACATCAATCGCTGCGCCAATTTTTAATCATAAAAAAGAAGTTGTTGCAGGTATAAGTGTGGCAGGTCCAAATGTTCGTTTCCAAGCAGAAACAATTCCGGTTATTATTGATAAAGTGAAAGAAGTCGCTGAAAATATTTCAGTTAAATTAGGGTACGATAATAAAAAAGAATGAACTCACTTGGGGAGTTCATTCTTTTTTCGTTGAGAATTAAAGCTCATCTTCCTCAAACTCATCTAAAATTTCTTTTAGGATAAAAGTTAAGTTGTAGTAAACATATAACGATGTCATTAATGCAGGAAAACCGTATCTCTCACCATCTTCACCGGGAATAAGCGGCTGCCTTAATTTTGAATCAATATGTAGGTCGGTGATAGTGTTGAGGCCTGTATCTTCACCTTTAATC